>JAZRDK010000021.1:0-8454 GCA_045660225.1 Candidatus Scatosoma sp. | reverse complement strand
CCGAACATACGAAGCATTGCAGGAATACGTTTTTCAATCGTACCCTCGCCGTTCAAGATGTCGATAAGCGGCGTATCGAGCCATACGCCTTCGCCGTCCGTCGTCTTGATGCCGTTGCCGCGTGCTTTACATTCACGAATAATCGAAGATGCGGTAACGTCACGCGTTTCCAAGGAATATACAAACGCTTCGCCGTCCTTATTTACGAGTTGTGCGCCAAGAGAACGTACTTTTTCCGTTACAAGCGCGCCGTAAATTTGGGTGGGTTCTGCCGCACCCGTGGGGTGATATTGCAAGGTTTCGGGATAGAGAAGCTTTGCGCCTGCTCTATACGCAAGCACCAAGCCGTCTGCCGTTGCGCCGTAGTGGTTGGACGTAGGGAAGCCTTGATAGTGCAATCTACCTGCGCCGCCCGTTGCGATAACGACCGTCTTCGCTCTTGCAATCAAGATTTCTTTGGTTTCCATATTCATCAAAACCGCACCTGCGATTTTGCCGTCGGTATCCTTAATGAGTTCGATTGCGGACGTGAAGTCAACAACGGTAATACCACGGTTGAATACTTCGTCGCGGAGCGTTCTCATAATTTCCGAACCGGAATAGTCGCGGCAAGCGTGCATACGCTTTCTGGACGTACCGCCACCGTGGGTGGTAACCATCGTACCGTCTTCTTCCTTATCGAACATAACGCCGAGTCTGTTAAGCCACAAAATCGCTTCGGGAGCTCCGTTTACAAGCTTATACAACAATTCAGGCTTATTCATAAAGTGACCGCCACCAAGCGCGTCAAGATAGTGCGTTGCAGGGCTGTCGTTGGGTTTATCCGCAGCTTGAATACCGCCTTCCGCCATCGCCGTGTTTGCGTCGCCAAGACGAAGCTTGGTTGCAATCATAACGTTTGCGCCGCGTTCGTGCGCTTCAATCGCAGCGGAAGAACCTGCGCCACCGCCACCGATAACGAGTACGTCTACGTCATAATCGATTTTCGTGAGGTCGATTTGCATATCCTTAATACGGGAATGACCTTGCAACAAAGCTGCAAGTTCGTGCAATACCTTACCGCCTTTATTTTGCCCTACTTTCAATTCTTCATACGCAGTGGTAATGTAGTCGGGGTGGAATTCTGCCAAAACCGCGTCTTTTTCTTCCGCGGTCATTCTCTTGTGAAGATTTTCGATACGGGAGGCACGGCTTGCTTCCACTTTCTTCATCGATTCTAATTGTTCATCTGTGTAGCGATACATAAGCTTACCTCCTTATTTTTCGATTTCTCTCGTATTGTAGAGATGTTTTTGTTCTTCCAAAGGCGTGTTCATAATAGCTTCCAAAGCCGCCTTGCAGTCCCCTCTATCAATTTCCGCTACGCGGTTGATAAGGTGTTCGGTTTGAGGCGCAAGATATTTACCCGTAAGTCTACGCGTCAAAAGCGCTACTTGAGGGTGAGAAATTCCTGCGGGGCAACGAGAAGAGCATACGCCGCACATTACGCAGTCGAAGCTTTCTTCCGCAGCCTTTTCGTATTCGCCGCGTTGCGCGTATGCAATATATTGCATAACGTTCAATTCTTGCGTACAGCTCTTGGTGCAAGCGTTGCAACCGATGCAAGCGTAAATTTCGGGATAAAGCTGCATCATAATTTGTTGCGTGGGCTTGATTTGGTTGATACCATACACTTGCTTTACAAGCGGGAAGAAAGGCAACGTTGCTACGTACATACCTTCTTCTACTTGTTGTTGACAAGCAAGGCAGGTTTTTAATTCCTGTTGACCTTTGATACGATAGATGGTTGCGCAAGCACCGCAAAAACCGTTACGGCAACCACAGCCACGAACAAGTTGATAACCTGCATATTCCATCGCTTTCATAATCGTCAAACTTTCCGGCACTTGATAACGTTTACCGAAAAGAAATACGTTTACCATATTTTCCATTTGTGTTTTCTCCTTAATACTCATCGGGCAATTCGTCAAGTTCGGTCATACGGAATACGGGACCGTCTTTACATACAAATTTATCGCCTACGTTACATCTACCGCACTTACCTACGCCGCACTTCATACGAAGTTCGAGTGTTGTGAAGATGCGCGACTTGTCAAAGCCAAGTTCCAAAAGGCCTTGAAGGGTAAATTTAATCATAATGGGAGGGCCGCAAAGCACTGCCGTCATATTGGGATCAAGCCCCAATTCCTTTACGTAGGAAGGTACGAAACCAACGTGTCCGTCCCAACCTTCTTGAGGACGGTCAATCGTGAGATATACGTCCATATTCGGCTCGTTTACCCATTCATTTTGGATTTCGTCGATATCAACAAGGTCGTCTTTACTTCTTGCACCGTATACGATAACTACTTTACCGTAATTGTTGCGATAATGACGAACGTAGTTGATTACGCTGCGCAAAGGCGCAAGACCGATACCGCCTGCGATAAAGAGCAAGTCTTTGCCTTTGAAATCTTCTTCTACGGGGAAGTTTTTGCCGTAAGGACCGCGAACGGTGATTTGTTGGCCAACTTCCAAAGCGTGAATAACTTCCGTTACGCAACCGCACTTTTTAATGGAAAATTCCATAAATTCTTCGTTTGTGGGCGAAGAAGTAATCGAGAACATACACTCACCAACGCCAGGGATAGAAACCATTGCGCATTGACCAGGCATATGCTTAAACAATTTTTTACCGTCCGTACCAACAACGCGGAAGGTTTTTACGTCGGGCGTATCCTTGCGGATATCCGTCACAACGCCGATTTTAGGAATGAGAGTTTCTTCAATCATTTGCTTTACCTCCCAGCTTTTTGATAACCTTAACAATGTTAAGGTTTTGAGGGCACTTATTTACGCAACGGCCGCAACCTACGCAGGAATACAAACCGTCGTTTTGCGAAGGATAGTACACAAGCTTGTGCATAAATCTTTGACGGAATCTTTGCATTTGGGTCGTACGGCTGTTTCCGTGCGCCATTAACGTGAAGTCGGAATACATACAGGAATCCCAGCAACGATAACGGATAATCCCTTCGTGCGTTTTGAAATCGCGAATGTCGAAGCATTGGCAAGTGGGACATACGAACGTGCAAGTACCACAACCAAGGCAAGCTTCGCTCATTTCTTCCCATTCTGCCGCATTGAACAATTCGTTGAGATTTTCGGGCTTAAATTTGCTTAAATCAAGGTTAGAAAAAGGCAATTGGTCAATAATTGCTTTGGTTGCGGATTGTTGTGCCGCAACTTCTGCTTCGCCGCCTGCAACGAATAATTCGTTCACAGCCGCCGTAAGCGCTTCGCCCTTTTCGGTGTTTGCTTGCCAGTAAAGGTTTTCTTCGTCCATCCAAACGGTAACGTCGCCGTAAGCGCCCGTTGCGTCGATGTCGAATACTTTACAGAAACAGCTTTCCTCGGGTTTAGAACAAGCGAGCGTAACAATCGTAGCCGCTTCTCTTCTTGCTTGGTAATAGGTATCTACGGGGTCGGCAAGGAACACCTTGTCGAGTACTTCAATCGCCTTATAATCGCAAGCCTTTACGCCGAACAATACGAACGGTTCTTTTTCGTCGCGAACGTCGATGATTTCGATGTTCTTGCCTTCCGTTTTGAACTTCATCATATTTTCCGTTTGGGGGAAGAATGCGTTTTTAGGGGATTTAACCGTTTTTAAAGTTTCTAAAGAAACTTCTTTGCCTTCCGCCCAAACGCCGTAATTTACTTCACCTGCATACTTTACGGGAAGAATTAAGCTTTGCGTTTGCGCGATTTTTGCATACAAATCGTTTAATCTATTTTTAGCAATTTTTAACATTATTTTGCCTCCCCGTTCATAACGTCGTTAGGTTCAGCGTCCTCTTCGGTATAGGACGTAAGAGGAGTTTTGCCTTCCGCCGTTTCCCCTGCTTGATATTCGCCGTACAAGCCGTCGATATCCTTAATAAACTTTCTATTAAGTAAATGTAAAGGAATGTTTTGAGGGCATACGCGAGAACATTCGCCGCAGTCGGTGCAACGACCTGCTACGTGGAACGCACGAATGATGTGGAACATCTGTTCTTCAAACGTATCGTCGTTTGCTTTTGCCGCAATACCCGATGCGGGGTTGTCGAATACGCACTTCACGCAGGAGCAGGCAGGGCATACGTTACGGCACGCGTTGCAACGGATACACTTGGAAAGCTGTTCACGCCAGAACGCAAAGCGTTCGTCTTCCGTCATAGCTTCCAACTTTGCGATTTCAGCAAAGCGGTCTACGTCACGTGCGGGACGTTCGTGAAGAATGATTTCTTCGTCCTTAACTTGATGCGTTTTGTTGCAAACTTCGCACTTGGAAAGCACTACGTCGGGCTTATTAAGCACAACTTCGCCATAGAGAGAAGATACTTTCACTTGCTTATCTACAACTTCCACGCCCGTCATCATAGAAACGCCGCTTGCCTTGATTTTTTCAATGTTGAGTTTGCCAAGGCATTCTACTGCGATTACGTAAACGTTTTCGCGGTTGATGCGGTGTTCTTTTACGAGTTGGTTAAAGCTGTACGTATCGCAAGGTTTAAGGAAAACCGCCGTTTTGCCTTCTTTCTTGCTGATTTGAATTAAATACTTGGAAAGGTTTGCGCCGCAGAACCAATCGTAAACAAAGCCTGCTTCAAGCTCTTCTACGCTTTCAAATACTGCAGGCGTAGGGTCGTAGAAAAACTCCCCTTTCTTCCAACCGATTACACGCGCAACTTCGCCGCTTGCAAGCAATTCTTTTGCGCGTTCTAACATTTTCAATTCAACGTCTTTCATCTTATTCGCCCTCCTTTACACGAAGGTCGGTGAGGCGCTTGTTTTCGCCAAGTTCGGTTACTTGTTTAACGAAATCGTTCATAACCGCCGCGAAACGCGCACCTTCTGCAGCCGAAACCCATTCTACGCGAGTACGTTCTTTTTCAATACCCATATAGTTAAGGAAGCTATACAAAAGCGCCATTCTTCTTCTCGTATAGTAGTTACCCGTTACGTAATGGCAGTCGCCAGGGTGGCAACCGCAAAGGATTACGCCGTCAGCGCCTTGTTGGAACGCTTTAAGCACGAACATAGGGTTCACGCGGCAAGAGCAAGGCACACGGATAATTTTCACGTTTGCGGGATAGGTCAAACGGCTGGAACCTGCAAGGTCAGCGCCTGCATAAGAGCACCAGTTGCAGCAAAATGCTACAATCGTGGGCGTATATTCTTTCTTTTCCGTCGTTACATCTTGCATATTGCCTCTACCTCCGACATAATTTGCTTGGAACTGAAACCTTTAAGGTCCATAGCCCCAGAAGGACAGGTTACCGTACAAGCGCCGCAACCCTGGCATACCGCAGGATTTACGGAAGCTACGCGACGGATTTCCGTTTTACCGCCACCAAGACGGAATTCTTTCTCAACGTAGGTGATTGCGCCGTAAGCACAAACGTTTGCACATTGGCTGCAACCGTTACACATCGTTTCGTCGGGCGTTGCTACGCAAGGATTGGTTTTGAGCTTATCTTTTACAAGCAAGCCGATTACCTTTGCCGCACAAGCAGAAGCCTGCGAAACAGTTTCGGGAATATCTTTAGGGCCTTGACATACGCCTGCAAGATATACGCCTGCCGTAGGGCTTTCTACGGGACGAAGTTTTGCGTGGGATTCCGTCAAGAAATTGTTGGTGTCGATACTCGTCGTTAAAAGGGTTGCAATCTTTCTTACCGAAGGCTCGGGTTCGATTGCCGCCGCAAGTACGACAAGGTCGGATTCGATGGTGATTTGTTCGTTGTCGATAAGGTTAGAACCTTGTACCATCAACTTACCGTTTTCGTTATATACCTTACCTACCATACCCTTGATATAATCTACGCCGTATTGTTCTACCGCGCGGCGGAAGAATTCGTCGTAGTTCTTACCGGGCGTACGCACGTCAATATAGAATACGTGTACTTCTGTGTCGGGATATTTTTCACGGATAAGCATTGCGTGCTTTGCCGTGTACATACAGCAAATCTTAGAGCAGTAAGGCTTACCGCAACCGCTGGTATCACGCGAACCTACGCATTGAATGAAGGTGATTACCTTCGGATGTTCGCCGTCGGAAGGACGAAGCAACACGCCGTTGGTAGGGCCAGCTGCGTTCATCAATCTTTCGAGTTCAAGCGAAGTGATTACGTCTTTGTTATCGTGGTAACCGTATTCGTTGAAGTTATCCAAATCGATGGGTTTAAAGCCCGTTGCTACGACGATTGCGCCGTATTGACGGTCGATAAACGTATCCTTTTGCTCATAGTCGATTGCGCCTACGCCGCAGAATTTTTGGCAAATACCGCATTTACCCGTCTTCATTTTAATACATTGCGTCGGGTCGATTACCGCTACGTTGGGGATTGCCTGCGCAAAAGGAATGTAGATTGCAGGACGGGTGTTCAAGTTCATATTGAACTCGTTAAGCCCTTTCTTGGAAGGGCATTTTTCCATACAAATCTTACAGCCCGTGCACTTGGTTTCGTCAACGAATCTTGCCTTGCGACGGATTTTTACGTTGAAATTCCCCACGAAGCCCTTTACTTCTTCGATTTCCGAATAAGAAAGGATATCAATTTTTTCGTGTTGCGCGCAGTCTACCATTTTCGGCGTTAAAATACAAGCCGAACAGTCGAGCGTAGGGAACGTCTTATCGATTTGCGCCATTCTGCCGCCGATGGTTGCGTTCTTTTCTACGATATCTACTTCAAAACCTGCATCCGCAATGTCAAGTGCGGCTTGAATACCCGCAATACCGCCGCCGATAACGAGGGCGCGTTTAATTACGGGGCTTTCCCCTGCCATAAGGGGGGCGTTGAGTTTTACTTTTGCGATTGCCGTACGGACAAGAATAACCGCCTTTTCGGTGGCTTCTTCGATATCCTTATGTATCCACGAACAATGTTCACGGATGTTGGCAACCTCTACCATGTACGGGTTGAGCCCTGCTGCTTCCGCTGCTTTACGGAAAGTAGGCTCGTGCATTCTAGGCGAGCAAGCGCCGATTACGATGCCCGTGAGGTTATGCTCTTTGATTGCTTGTTTGATAAGTTGCTGACCGTTTTCGGAGCACATATATTGATAGTTCGTGGAGAATACGACGCCAGGTTCGCTTTTGATAACTTCCGCTACCTTTTCCACGTCTACCGTTGCCGCGATGTTACTGCCGCACCAACAAATAAAAACACCTATTCTTTGCATTTTATTCACTCTCTTTAATTAGATTTTCTTCTTAACCGAATAAACTTCGGGGAGTTACTTGTTATACTTTCTATACGCGCTGACCAAGAGCTGTTGTGGGATAAATTCGTCCACGATAGGAGGAATATCCTCTGCCTTGATTCCGTTTGCGCCTTGCGCCCTTACCACCGTATCGCGCACAGCTTCCACTACGTTAGCAGGCGCTACGCCACGGGGACAACGTTCTACGCACGCCATACAGGATAAACAGTTCCAAATGGCTTTGCTTTCTAAAAGCTGGTCGATTTTGCCTTGACCGAGCATAGAAACGAACTGATGGGGTTTGATGTCCATATCCTTAAACGCAGGACAGCGGCCCGAGCACTTGCCGCATTTCATACACTTTCTTACGTCCGTGCCGCTTAATCTATTCAAATTATCAATGCGTTCTTGTTTCGTCATACCTCTACCCCCAATGCTTCTGCGAGCAGTTCCGTGAAGTATTTCACGGGCAGGATATTGTCGCCGTTGACTTGCAAATTATACAAGCAAAGCGGACAAGCGGTGATTACTTCTTCCGCACCCTTTTCTTTTGCGCTGTTAAGTACTTTGCGGCTCTTTTCTTTGGGCAAGTCGCTATTCTTCAAGGATACGTACGCGCCGCAACATTCGTTACGGAAAGGATAAACGACGGGCGTGCCGCCAATCGCGCGGATAAAGTCTTCGATAATCGTCGGATTTTCGGGGTTGTCAAACGCCATAACGCCGCTGGGGCGAAGAAGTAAACAACCGTAGTACGCGCCGATTTTTCTGTTCAAAGGCTTTACCACCGCTTTTTTGATGTTGTCAAAACCAACGACGTTTTTCAACATTTCAAGATAATGCAAAACTTCCGTTTCCCCTTTATAGGGTTCGTCAAGCTTTAAATAATTGTTTGCGCGGAAACAAATATCTTCGTTGGTTTTCATATCTTCGTTGGTGCGCTTAATTACGTTGTGACAAGCGGAACAAAGAGTCAACAACTTACCGCCGTGATGCTTTGCCCAGTCAAGCGCGCGTACCGCCGAGAGCTTGGTTGCGATTTCGTCCGTACCCATAGGATATACGGCGCCGCAACATTGCCAATTTTCAATTTCTTCCATTTCTACGCCCAAAGCCTTTGCACAAAGACGAGCTTTTACATCCAATTCTTTTGCTTTGGTTCTAAGCGTACAACCGGGATAATAACTGATTTTCATAATACGCTACCTTATTCTTTGCTTATTT
>JAZRDK010000020.1:0-23390 GCA_045660225.1 Candidatus Scatosoma sp. | reverse complement strand
ATTCAACTGCTTATTCATCTCAAGCAATTCTTCTTTGGTAAAGCTCAAATTTGCCGCGCTCATAAGCGAAGTCAAACGAAGTACGGTAAATCCGCCCATCATCTTCATCATATCTTCGCTGAGTTCAAAACCCATCGCCTCTTTCTTCTTACCATCTTTACCCGGCGACATTTTCTTTTTCATTTTCAACGCAAGGCGAATAAACCAAAGTTTGCCCCTAAAACTTGCCATAATATCCGACAATTTATCATTGAGCGAATATCTGCCTTCTGGTGCAGTAACGTCAAACCAATTGAGAACCGCGCCCTTTTCTTTAAGGACGTAGTCTTGGTTCATTTCGTCCACTTTACGAATTTTGCCTTCGTCACGCAGTTCGCCAGCGACGGCAACAATTTCGCTTTCGCCCACGTTTTCCACTTCGAAATAGAAGAAATGTTCGGGGCTTTGTTTCTTGCCCACGCTCTTACCGTTGACAAACAATTCCACTTCGGGCTGATTCGAGTAGACGGTAACTTTCGTCACGTCTTCTACGCGGTCTACGTAACGCTTACCGCAAAGGTGTACAAACGGCTCGTCGGAAAGCCAAGCCTTGTACGCGTAGAACGCGTCTTTTTTGTACTTTCTATCGAAGGTAATCAAGCCCTTATGGTTTTGCCCGTTTTCGCCACCTTCCGCGCGCGCGTCCGCGCCGAAGTCGAACATATTCCATACGTGCGTC
Source organism: Candidatus Scatosoma sp. (assembly GCA_045660225.1). Classification (GTDB taxonomy): domain Bacteria; phylum Bacillota; class Clostridia; order Christensenellales; family Borkfalkiaceae; genus Scatosoma. The sequence goes on along the minus strand of JAZRDK010000020.1, from coordinate 22,672 downwards.
GCCCAAATATATTTACGGGTGAACAGTTGCTTAATCAGTTCTTCATGGTAATACGCCTGGTATTCTTCCGTGTAATCGCCCTGCACAGGGTTGGACGTATGCCAGTTCAACGCTTCACAGCCGTATTCAGACACACCGATAGGCTTGTTGGGGAACGTTTCGTGGAATTTATCAAACCAAGGTCCGTTCATCGACGTTTCACCACCGTACCAACCGAAGTAATGGTTGTAGGAAACGACGTCGGGGATTTGCACGTACTCTTCTTCCATTTTGCACATCGAAACACAAGCCATCGTCGTAAGTCGCGTCTTGTCCATTTCGTGGCACAATGCGTTAAGGACGTAGTGATTATCCAAAAGGTCAGGGTCTTTCGCGCCCTTCATCGTAATTTCGTTGGACAAGCCCCAAACGACAATCGAAGGGTGGTTATAATTTTGCACGATGAGTTCTTTCATCTGCGAAATCGTGTTTTCTCTGCCATCTGGCATATGGTTGGAAATATACGGAATTTCCGCCCAAATCACCAACCCTTTTTCATCGCAAAGGTCGTAAAAATACTGGTCGTGCTGATAGTGTGCCAAACGAATCGTCGTTGCGCCCACTTCACAAATCAACTCGATATCTTCCTTGTGGTGTTCAGGCAAAAGCGCGTTGCCCACGCCCCATCTATCTTGGTGGCGGGAAACACCGCGCAGGGGATATTCTTCGCCGTTTAAGATAAACCCGCGTTCAGGGTCAATTTCAAAAAAGCGACAACCAAATCTCGAACAAACCGCGTCAATGACTTCGCCGTTTCTCACAAGCTCGACTTCACAGCAATACAAGTACGGGTCTTTACGACCGTTCCAAAGACGGACGTTTTCCAAAAGGAAATTCGCTTTCTTTTCCGTCGTCGTCACTTTCGCAATTTCCTTTTCGTCGGCGTCGTAGACGGTATACACAAGTTCGTCGCCGTCTGCCATATCCGTAACGTACGTTTCTACGTCCACGCTTGCGTTTGCGCCGTTTACGGTGGGCGTAATCACCAAACCCTTACCGCCATAGTAGTCTAAATCAAAGTGCGACTTAGGCACGAAAATCAAGTTGACGTTTCTATACAAACCGCCGTAGAAGGTGAAGTCCGCCACCTGCGGATACACGCTTGAGTTCGGCGCGTTGTCGACGGCAATCGCAATTTCCGTTTCATCCGTCAAAACGTCCGTAATATTCACACGCCAAGTCGAATACCCGCCGTCGTGGTGCGCCATTTTTTCGCCGTTGACGTACACGTCCGCCGACGAGTTTGCACCGCAAATTTCCAAATAGCAAAGGCTGTTTTCAGGCACTTCCGCTTTTGCAAATTTTTTCACGTATAAACAAGTACCGCGGAAATAATCGTTGCCCCCGTCTTGTCCGTCCACCGCGTTCCACGTATGCGGTAAAGACACCTGCTCACCGTTTTCTCTCACGGAAACGTCGGAAATAGCCTTATAAAAAACCCAATTCTCGTTCCAATTCACAATTTTTCTCATCTTATCTTCCTTTTTGTGCAAAAAGCACACTTTTCATTACATCTATTATACGCAAAACGCCAAGTTTTGTCAAGCACTAAGCGCCTTTTTCTTTTGTTTTGAACATTTTTTGTTAAAATCTATAAAACGCATTGACACAATTCATTTTTTACTGTATAATAATGTAGATGAGAGCGAAATGCTTTACTTAAGGAGGAATTATGACACCTGAAACTCAAAATCGTCCTTTCGGTATGAGGGACAAACTGTCTTACGCTGCAGGCGACCTTGGCTGTAATATGAGCTTTGCGTTGAAGAGCACGATTATGGCAATTTTCTGGACGCAGTTTATGGCGCTTGGAGAAACGCTGTACGCAACGTTACTTCTCGTCGTACAAATCTGGGACGCGATTAACGACCCCCTGCTTGGTTCGATGTTCGACGCGGATAAGCGCAAATACAAAAACGGCAAATTTAAGACGTATATCTTCATCGGCGCAATCGGTTTATTGTTCTCGGGGCTGTTCTTCTTCCTTCCGATTCCCGGCGCACCGCTTGGATTAAGATGTACGATGTTCGTACTCGGCTACGTACTCTGGGATGCTTTCTACACGGTGGCTAACGTACCCTACGGCTCGATGATGTCGGTCATTTCGCAAGACGCGTCCGAACGTTCGCAACTTTCGACGTGGCGTTCCATCGGCTCGATGATAGGCAACATACTGCCTATGGTGTTGCTCCCCGTCCTTTGCTATGACGCAAGCAACAACTTGAAAGGCGAAACCGTTTTCCTTGTAGCCGTACTTATGGGTGTTATCGGCTTGGCTTGCTTTATCTATATGCTGAAAACGACGACGATTCGCGTCGAAGAAAACAGCGTAACCATCAGCGAAACCCCTGCAAAATTCAACGTCTTCAAGGCGATGAAGAACTTTATGAAAAACCCGCCCGCCATCGGCGCTACGCTTGCGGCAATGGCAATGTTTATCGGTATGCAGGGCTCGACCACGGCTACTACCGTATTGTTCCAGTCCTATTTCAAAAACGCGCAAATTTCCGGCGTCATTATGTTGATTAGCTATTTGCCGATGTTCGCGTTTATGCCTTTCATTAAGAAAATCGTGGACAGATGGGGCAAAAAAGAAGCCTGCGCAGTCGGCTCTGCGGTCAGCGTATTCGGCGCATTGCTTTTGTTCCTTCCCCTTGGTAGCGGTACGCCTGGGCTTATCGGTTATATCGTTGCACAAGCCTTCTTCGGCTTTGGTCTTGGTTTCTACACCTGCGTAAGCTGGGCGCTTATGGCAGACGCTATCGATTATAACGAGTGGAAAAACGGAACGAAAGAAGAAGGTACGGTATATTCCTTGCACTCCTTCTTTAGAAAACTTGCGCAAGGTCTTGGCCCGTCGCTTGTTATCATCCTTATGGGCTTGCTTGGTTACGACGGAGAACTTGGCGCAGACCAACCCTTCCCTGTTGCGGAAAATATGAAATGGTTGGTAGCGGCGCTTTATACCTTCAGCGCAATCGTTATGTTTGCTTCCATTGCCTTCATCTACAACTTGGGCAAGAAGAAAGTGGAAGAAATGAACGCAGAACTTGCCGTTTCGCGCGCAAGAGAAAGCATTGAAAAGAGAGTGGAAACGGAAACTACGCCCGTTTGCGAAGACGCTTGCGTAGAAGGAAAGGACGACGTTTCGTCTGAAAATTAACGAAAATCGCATATAAGAAAACCGCCGAGAAATCGGCGGTTTTTGTTTTCCCTTTTTATTGTATTTTTAATACGCACGCTTCACCAGGTGCAAGTTTTTCCCCGTCGCCGTACAATACTTCGTACCCGTTTACACCCTGCAAGCGGATTTTCGTAGGCTGTACTTCGTCCGAATAATTGATAATAACCGCGTACCTGCCCCCTTCGTTTTCGTGATAGGTAACCCCTAACTTACGATTTTTACAAAGCAACGGTTTGTCTTTTTTAAGCTCGTCTGCAAAGCAATCGTACAGGCGGTAATACTCACCGTCAAAGGCGTCGCAAACGTCCAAAAGACTTTTTTCTAAGGGTGCGTTCAAGTAGAACACCTTGCCTTTCCCGTACGAATTTTCAAGGAGCAACGGCTCGTCGTTTTCATCGGCAAGCAACACTTTTGCAAACGTCGGCGTTAGCGTTCGCTTTACGCGTCCCGTCAAGGCTACGTTGCCCTTACCAGCGGAAACCGTACTTTCCGTCGCGCGCTCGCAAGAATCCACGACGCGTGCACCAAACAAAAGCTCGAACTCCGTCATAATCCCGTTGTCGTTGGATACGTACAACGTCGCACCGTCCGCCACCTTGCGTTTTAAGGCGTCGTATTTCGACTTATCCATCACTTCCACACCGCTAACGGAAGGCAATAAATAACACTTGGCATCAGGCAATTCGTCGTTGGCATCCGCGAAGGTTATGCTAAGCCCAGCCTGTTTTGCAAGCGCATACGTCATATACGCAACGCCCCAATGATCAATGTCCCTACTCAAAATACAAACGGCGTCGATTTGTTTTTTAGGGAGCTTGGGCAAGCCCTTAATCCGCTTTGAAACGCGCTTTAATTCCACCAGCGCAGGCTTTGCCTTGTATTCGTTTTCAAACAAGCCCAAGTACCGCTCGACAGACATCCACGCGTACGGTGGCTCGTTTAATAGGTTTTGGTCGAACGCGCACCACCACAAAAGCCCTTCCTGACCGTTTGCCCAAGCGGAGAACAATTGACCGCGCATAAACACGCCTGCCATTTCCTCACTGCATACCTGCGGTCCCATCGTCCCAACTTCTTCGACGATAACGGGCTTTTTCGAGAGCGCGGAATACATCTCGCTTTCCGCCTGTGCGTGCATAAACGTGCGGAAGGAAATCGTTTTATCTTTTCTTGCGTGTTCTACCCAGTACGGATACGGATGCGTCGTCAAAACGTCCGTCAGTTCGCCTTGGTCGGTAATCGTCCAAGTCCCCGTCGGTCTAAGCCCGTGCATACCGGAAACGACTTTTCGCGTGTTATCTTCCGCCTTAATCGCGTTAGAAACCATTGCCGTCCAAGTGTACGCCACTTCACGCGAAGACTCCTTAGATAAACAGTTACACTCGTTGCCCAAATCCCAAGCCACGATAGCCGACTGGTTTTTCATCATCTTCACAAATCCGCGCACGAATTTTACCGTAAACGCGGTGGCAATCGGGTCGGTGTACAAGTTTCGACCGTATAAAAGTGACGGCACGAACAACCGCCCACTCATCCAACCCGTAACAATTCCCACGATAAGTTTCAAACCGTGCTTTCCCGCCAAAGCGCAAAGCCGAGAAAAGCGAGCCATCATTTCTTCGTCCAAGTAATAAGGATTCGTAGGCAAGCTATCGTCTTCCATACGGTATTCGCATAAATGCATCGCGCACCCGTAACAAGGCTTTACCGGTTGAAAATCGCGCCAATTCGGAAATACGCGCAAATATTCCACACCAAACGCCTTCAGTTCCGCAAAGTCCCTATCCACCGTCTTTTCGTCCCACTTTGCCCACATTTCCGTCCCAGCGTGCGACGCCCAATAATTACAACCAACCATAAATTCCATGATTTATCTTTCCTTGTAAGACCATCGATTTATGTTTGTATTATACCACGTCTTCCGTGTCTTGTAAATACTTTTGATAAATTTTTGCGTACAATGTAAACAAGTGATACAAAAAAACCGCCGTAAAAACACAAACACACGTCGGGCTTTACAAACTTCTTTCTCGCCCCTAAAAAGCATTATCAATGCTTTTCTTAACGGGTAGCTCGTCCTTCCGTTCCGTGGGACGAAAGCCTCGTTACATAGAAGTTCGAACCCACGGCGCACCAAAAAAGCAAAAACCCACAGCGTAATCGCTATGGGTTTTTGCTGGTGCACCGTAAGAGGTTCGAACTCCTAGCCTTCGGTTCCGTAGACCGACGCTCTATCCAGTTGAGCTAACAGTGCTTTTTCTTAATCAAGCTTATATAGTATAAAATGTTTTCCGCTTTTTGTCAACTGTTTTTACACCTGTTTTCCAAGTTTTATGAAAAACTTTCGCAAGCCCCTTGTCATCGGGGCTTGCCTTTCTTTTTTTCAATCCATGAGTAGCGCCGCCGCGCCCGAAAGCCCTGCCGAATTGCCAAGCTTTGCAATCACGATTTTTACTTGCGGACCAAGTTCGCCAGCAAACAATTCTTCGTCCAGTTTCTTTTGCAAAGGCACGACCAAGCCGTCACCCTGCGCGCAAACACCGCCACCCAAAATCACCGTTTCAGGACGGAATATGTTGGCAAGGTTGACAATCCCGCACGCCAGCATTTCGATATATTTATCGACCACCGCTTTTGCGTAAACGTCCGTATCCATATAATCGAACGCAGTCTTACCCGTAACGGCATCCAACGTACCGATTTCCCACATTTTACTGTCTTTATGCGCTTGCATTGCGCGTTTTGTGTCGCGGATAATGGCGGTGGCGGACGCATACGCTTCCAAACACCCCTTTCTTCCACACGTACATTGTTCGCCTCCGGCAACGACGACCGAGTGCCCAAGTTCCGCCCCGGCGGATTGATTGCCTTCTATCAGCTTACCTTCGGCAACGATACCACCGCCGACCCCCGTACCAAGCGTCAACATAACGACGTTTTCTTGTCCTTTTGCCGCGCCGAATTTCGCCTCGCCAAGCACGGCGACGTTGGCGTCGTTGGCAATCTTCACCTTCAGGCCCGTCATTTTTTCCACGCTTTCGCCGATATAGAAATCCTTCCAGCGCAGGTTGTTTGAATAGATGACGTTTCCTTTCTTACTGTCAATCATACCGGGCACGCCCATGCCGATACCTTCGACGTCGCCCACGTCAAGCCCCATCTTTTGCATCAACGATTTCGCCAAGTTTGCAATGTTCGTCGCAACCCTGTCCGCACCCTTTTCACTTTCCGTAGGCGTTTTGTCTTCCACCAAAATCCTACCCAAATCGTCCACGATTCCGCCCTTGATAAACGTACCGCCAAGGTCGATTCCCACGTAATATTTCCTAACTTCCGCAACGATTAAACGCATTTTCCCCGAAAAAATCACTTCGCCTTTCCCGGCAGGAATAAACCAGCTGTCCCCAAGCGCAACCTTGCGCCCGTTGATTTCGCCTTCTCCTTCCACGCAAGTCGCGCACTTAAACGAGCCTTCGTCCCTTTCCATCCTCTTTTCGCCGTCCACTTCCACCGACGTCGTCGTAAAATAACGGCTTACGCCAAGCACGTCGCCAAGCTCCGTTTTCACGCAAAGGGGCGCGTATTCATATTTATCAAGCGCCGTAACCTTAAGCGCCTTTCCCACGTGCAATTCGCGCAAATTCCCGTCCTTGTCGCGTCTACCGTAATCGTACACGCGATAGGTCAAATTACTGTTTTGTTGAATCTCGCAAATCAAACAACCTTCGCCGATGGCGTGAATCGTGCCAGACGGGATAAAATAACACTCGCCTGCTTTCACTTCAAAGAAATTCAAAAGCTTTGTAAGCGTGTTGTTTGCAATGGCGGATTCGTATTCTTCCTTCGTGACGTCGCGTGAGAAACCAAGATAAATCCCTGCGCCTTTTTCCGCCTCGACAATGTACCACATTTCCGTTTTACCGAAACTGTTTTCATATTTGAGCGCGTACGCGTCGGACGGATGCACCTGCACGGACAAATCCTGTTTTGCGTCGATAAATTTCGTCAGCATCGGGAAAAAAGGAAAATCCTTCGAGTTTTTACCCAAATCGTCCACGGTTGCTACTTCGCTAAGCGTGCGCCCGTCTTCCAAGCGCGTCGGGCCGTCCTTATGGAAAGACAGTTCCCAACTTTCCGCAACGGGGACTTTGTCCGTCTTTTTTCCGTATTTATCACGGAGCTTTACACCGCCCCACAAATTATCTTTGCACTCGGGATACAATTTTACGATATCCATAATCGCTCTCCTAACTTCACTTGTTTTTTTCCACGCCGTATTCTTCAAAATACCCGTCGCGGTTGTAACCAACGATATACTCGTTGTCTTTGCCTACGAAATTTTTGTCGTATCTCGCCCTTTCCTTTCTTGCGTGTAACACCATGAACAGGCCGATTGCCAGCGTGACTAAGCAAGCAAGTCCACCCGTTACGGCGTTCAAAACGCGCGCTTCGAAGTTGGGCGCAAACAGCGCCAACACCGCCGTTTGTAAGGACAAAACGGCAACCAAAGTCGCCGCCAAATTCAAATGCTGTACGGCGCGCGCCACCAAATCGGTGTAACGTATCGAACGCAAAAAGCCCCTAACCGCCGAAACGATGCGATAGACGGCTACGCCGATAAACGGATACACCGCCCACGTCGGCACGCGAAAACCTTCGCCGTTTATAACCGCTTCCGCAACGGACACCGCCAAGGCGACGGTCAACGCCAAAATCATAATTCCACAGTACTTATACGTACCGATTTTTTCCTTTTTCAATGCAACGCCGTCGTATTTATGGCGACGTTCGTCCTTCTTGTCCTGAATCAAAACTCCACCGCGCGCCGTCGATAAGAGTATGTAATACACCGCCACCGCGCCGTACCAAGACGAGCGCGCCTTAATCGCCATCACACCCAAAAGCAGGGTATATCCGATGTTGAGCACAAACGCAAACACGGCAAACGCGACGATTCTAAACTTATAATCGCGCCGTAAATTTCGCGTAAACTCGTACCTGTCCGCTACGTTTAATACTTTTTGTCGCGCTTTTCTAATCGAGCCAACGACAACGAGAACGGAATACAAAAAGACCAAAAAGCAGATAAAGTACGCGACGACGGCAAAAATTCCTCGTCCGTATCCCAGCACCGCCGTCAAAAGCGCCAACGGACACACAACCACGCCCGAACCGATGGCAATCACGGCAATCCAACTTGGCGGATTTTCAAGTTTTCGAAAAAAACGCCGAACTTTCCCCTTTTTTCTTCCGTTTTTCATACGCCTTCCTTACAAATCAAACGCAACCGCCGTCACGTCGTCCGTAAATTTCCCACAGCAGAAAACGCTGAGCGCAGATTTTAATTTCGCGATGAAATCTTCCGCGTTTACCGACTGCATCAAGACGCTTTCCGCGCGCTCGATACCAAACATTTCGCCTGCCGAATTCATACACTCGGTTACGCCGTCCGTCACCAAGGCAAGCACGTCGCCCTCTTCAAACGGCATTTCATTTTCACGATAAACAAAGTCCGTACGCCAGTTAGAAATCGGTGGCGCAGGCGCTTCGATTTCGTTAATTCCGTACGAGTTTTTCAGCAAAATCGGCGCGTTGTGCCCTGCGATTGCATAGCGGAGCGTCTTCTCTTTTTTGTCCATCCTAACGGCAACCAACGTGATATACGCGCACTCGTCCTGGTTCAACTCGTTAAATTTCGCGCTCAGCTTTTGCAAAGCAACCGCCAAATCGCTTTCCTTCTTATCAAACCCGGCTTTGACAAACGCCGCCAACATACTCGCGGAAATGCCTTTCCCCGAAACGTCGGACAACACGCCGTACGTTTGCCCGTTCAATTCGTACACGTCGGGCAGGTCGCCACCAACGCCGTGGCAAGGGATATACATATACGCGTACGGAATTCCGCCCACGCTTTTACCGGCAGGCAACAACCGTCTTTGCATTTGTTGCGCCGTCAGCATTTCGCGTTCCATTTCCGTTTGGTACGTACCGTCGGTAATTCCTAAAAACAGTTTCCCCTTCTCATCGACGGGCAAAATACGGATACGCACGGTCAACTTGTCCATCCTTCCGTCCCGTTTCACCGTCGTATGTACCGTTTCCGCCTTTTCCGCGCGTTCTTCCACAGCCGAGCGCATCGCCCTAAAAAACGCGCAGTACGCACACGACTCGCCGTCGCCACAGGCGCAGTTTTCACCGCACGCAATCGTGTCCGACAACCGACCTTTCTTTTTCACGCTGTCTAAAAAGGAACGACGGAACGCTACGTTTGTGAACTTCACACGCAGTTTGTCGTCAAACACGAACACCCCTTCGGGCATACGGTCTAAAATTTTTTTATACGTTCCGTCTAACATAACCTACCTTCTATCTAAGCGTCCGTTCTACGACTTTATCTAATAAATTTCAATCCGCGACAAATCTTCGCTTCAAATTTTTCCGCCACCGTCAACTCGCCGTCGCGTTGCATCGTAAACGGCACGGTTTCGGGCGTAAACCGCACTTCGTCGCAAAGGAAATGCGTCGTTGCGGGATATTCCAAAATTTTGCCTTTCAACAGCTTTATAAACGCCTTTATAATCTTCCATTTTCCGCCGATACAGTCGACGATTATGACGTCCATCTTGCCGTCGTCCACTTCCGCCGTAGGACAAATTTTGATGCCACCGCCAAACTGTGCGCCGTTGCAAACCGCGCCGATGAGCGCCGAACGTTTTTCCACCCTGTCACCGCTGACGATTTCAATAGGATATCCCTTAAAGGTAAACAGGCTTTGGATAAGGCTCTTCAAATATTTCAACTTACCCTTCATTTTACCCCTTTGACAACGTTCTAAAACGTCGACGTCAATACCCATCCCGGCAACGTTCATACACCTACGCGAGCCGTTGATTTCGATATAATCCGTTTCCTTCGCTTCGCCTTTCAAAAGAATTTGCACCGCTTTTTCCGCATCCAAAGGAATGCCCAACTTTTCCGCAAAGTCGTTGCCCGTACCCGACGGAATTAAGCCAAGCGTCGAAGACGACGGGTCAACGAGTCCGTTCAAAACTTCGTTAAGCGTACCGTCGCCACCGACGACGATAAACTCCTTTTCGCCCTGCAAGGACAACTCTCTTACGATGTTTTCCGCATCGCGGACGCACTTCGATTCATGCACTTCGTACGCCACCGCGCGTTCGTCAAGCATCGACGTAAGCGTTTGCATATTCTTCGTTGCTTTTTTCTTTCCTGCCGTAGGGTTAAAAATGATGTGAAACATAGCCCACCTTTGTAAAATAGATTTGGCGAAACACGAAACGCCATAAAAAATATTTGGGAAATCCCTTATAGGAATTGCTTTTTCAAAAAGAATTTGTTATACTGTAAAAAACGATAAAGGAGAACGGTATGCGCGAAATATTGCCCAAACAACTTATCCGTCTTGCCGAAAACTCGTCCACACCCGTGTACGTAGTCGGTGGAAGCGTACGCGATTATCTCGCGCAACTCTATACGCCCTATTGCGACTGGGACGTTTGCGCGCCTATCTCCGCCGAAGATTTCGCTTGCCTTGCCAAAGAAAACGGGTTCTCCGTACGCGCCGTCTACAAAAATACGGGCACGGTCAAACTTTCCGATGCGGACGGCGTCGAATACGAATATACGTCCTTCCGCTCTGATAAATACGTACGTGGTACGCACGTCCCCGTCGAAATCTTCTTCACAAACGACATACGCTTGGACGCAACCCGACGCGATTTCACGGCAAACGCCGTCTACTACGACGTAAAAAACCAAACCTTCGTCGACCCGTTGGACGGGATAACGGCAATTCAAGAAAAACGCCTTACCACCGTTTGCGACGCAAAAAAAGTCTTTTCCGAAGACGGACTTCGCTTAATGCGTCTTGCAAGACAGGGCGCTCAGCTTGGCTTTACCCCCGACGAAAACTGTTTACAGGGCGCAACCTTACACGCGCACCTTATAAACGACATTTCGCCCGAGCGTATCTTTAGCGAACTGACCGCCATTTTGCACGCCGACGAAAAATACGGGGTAAAAACCGCCCCCTACGACGGGTTGCAACTTTTAGAAAAAACGGGCGTTTTAGCGCATATTTTACCCGAGCTTGCCCTTGGTAAAGGCATGTCGCAACGTGCCGATTTTCACAACTACGACGTGTTAGAACACTCTTTTAGGGCGGTGCTTTATTCAAAACCTTCTATTCGCCTTGCCACGCTTCTACACGACGTTGGAAAACCGTTATGCCAGCTCCGTGACGGAAACGTGCACGCACACCCCTTAGAAGGCGCAACTCTTGCAAACGCCGTTTTAACGCGCTTAAAAGCGCCTAACCGTGTAAAAGAACGCGTCTGCGCCTTGGTGCAATGGCATATGTACGATATGAATTGTATGACGAGCGAAAACAAACTCCGTCGCTTTTTCGTCACGCACGCCGACCTTCTTCAAGAGCTTATCGACGTAAAACAAGCGGACTTTTCCGCATGCACAGACGACCTTTCTACTGCGCCAACCGTCTTGCGTTGGACGGCGCTTTTAGAGAAAATGCGTCTTGAAAACGTGCCGTTTTCCCTGCGCGGGCTTGCCGTCAACGGCAACGACCTTCTTGCGCTCGGCATCGAAAAAACGCGCATTTCCCAACTTTTGCAGGCGCTTTTATTACACGTTGCCATCTTCCCTGGCGAAAACGAGAAACCGCGACTTTTGCGCCTTGCCCAATCTATGCGATAAACCCAACCGACCCCAAGGGTCGGTTTTTTTATATCTTGCTTACCGTAACGCCGTCTTCAATCGACGTTTCGTAAAAACTTGCTCTGTATCCGATGGCGTCGTGGTACGCCTTGCCAACGTGACGGATAAAACTTTCCACCGCGCTCTTTTTAACAATGGAAATCGTGCAACCGCCAAACCCTGCGCCTATCATACGCGAGCCTAAGCAATCGGCTTCCTTTCTAGCAAGTGCCGACAAGGTGTCCAATTCCTTCCCGGTCACCTCGTACAAATCGCGAAGACTGTAATGGCTTTCGTTTAACAACTGCCCCAACTGCACCAAATCGCCTTGTTTCAAAGCGTTGACGGCTTTGTTCACCCTGTCGCATTCCATCACGACGTGTTCCGCGCGCTTTGCAACGACGCCCGAAAGCAAATATTTCGTTTCCGCAAACTGCTTGGGCGTAATTTCCGCAAGACAATTTACCGGCAACGCCGTTTTCAAAATCTTCAGCGCCGTTTCTACTTCTTGACGGCGTACGTTGTACTTACTTTCCACGAGATTGTGCGGTTTGTTGCAGTTGGCAACCACCAAAGCGTAATCGCCCAAATCCAAAGGCACGTACTCGTAGTCCAGCGTAGAACAATCCAAAAGCACCGCGTGGTCCTTTTTGCCCATCGCGGACGCGAACTGGTCCATAATACCGCAGTTTACGCCTGCGTATTCGTTTTCCGCCTTTTGCGAAAGTTTAGCAATTTCTCTTAAATCGTACGCAACGCCCGCGTATTCGCAAAGCGCCACCGCCGTCGCCACTTCAATCGCCGCCGACGACGACAAACCAGAGCCGAAAGGCACGGTGCAATCGTAATACAAATCGCAACCCACGATTTCCACGCCCTTGTTTTGAAGGACGTACGCAACCCCTGCCTGGTAATTGCCGATTTTTAAGCCCTTATACGAATCGAGCCTATCCGTTTGAATTTCCACAACGCCTTCGATACCGCGAAACGCCATACGAATCGTCTTTCCGCCCGTTTTTCTTGCGTAAACGTTACAACGCAAATTAAGCGCCGCAGGGAACACCTTCCCACCGCAATAATCCACGTGCTCGCCGATAACGTTAATTCTACCAGCCGCCGTAAATAAGTCTGTTGCCTGTCCTTGAAACGCGTCCAAAAACGCCTGTAAAGCTTCCGTTTTTTCCATCTAACACCTCTACGTATACTGCCCTTTATGAAGGCATAACTTTACGATTCTATTATATACCTTAAAACGTTTTTTGTCAATCCTACAGCCTAAAATAATTCGTCATTTTTTTTCTATGACAAAACGTACGTTCAACGAATACCTGCCCTTGGCATTTTGATAAAAAAAGAAACCGCATCCGTCTTCGATGCGGTTTGCTTTCCCCTTTACAGCGCCTGTACGTTCACAGCGCGGAGTTTTTCGGGATTTTTAGGGTCGGGTTCCGTTTCAAAAGAAACTTTTTGCCCTTCCTTCAATCTCCTGTACCCTTCCATTACGATTGCCGAGAAGTGCACGAACACGTCGTCGCCTCCTTCCTCGTTCGCAATAAAGCCGTACCCCTTTTCCGCGTTGAACCACTTTACCGTACCCTGTGCCATTTTTAGGTACCCCCTTATATTTTATCAATGATAAATATGCCGCCAAGTACCCCCGTCATTTTATCTGTATACTTAGATTATAGCATAATTCTTGTTTGTTTGCAATACAAAAATAAAAATTTTTTGCCGTTTTTGAGCCTTTTTGCCACTTTTTTTGCTATTTTTATGGACTTTTGCGCGTTTTCGTGGTATACTGTAACCACAACGAACGTATTCGTATATAGGTGCATTATGGAACTTATTGAAATTTTGAAAGTCGTGCTACTTGGCATCATCGAAGGCATTACCGAGTGGTTGCCCGTGTCTAGTACGGGACATATGATTTTGGTGGATAGCATCCCCGGTTTGACCTTAAACGCAACCGACGCTTTCAAAGAAGTTTTCCTGTATTTTATACAGCTTGGCGCTATTTTAGCCGTCGTCGTTTTATTCTTCAAAAAGCTGTTTCCCTGGAAACGCGCACAAAACCTTTCGGACGGCACTTTGACAAAAACGGTTACGCTGGATAAGGGCATACTTTCCCTTTGGGGCAAAGTGCTTATCGCCTGCGTCCCTGCCGTCGTCGGCATTTTCGTTGGGTTACCCGACGACCCCTTAGTCGTTTCCATCGCCTTGATTTTTTACGGCATCGCGTTTATCGTCATTGAAGAATATAACAAGAAAAAAACGTTCGCCGTGCAAACCACGGACGGAATTTCTTATAAGCAAGCGTTCATCATCGGTCTTTTTCAACTGCTTGCCATTATCCCCGGCACGTCCCGTTCGGGCGCAACGATTTTGGGCGCGCTCCTTATCGGCATCTCCCGTCCTGCCGGCGCGGAATTTACCTTCTTCCTTGCCGTACCCGTCATGGTAGGCGCAAGTGGTATTAAGGTTTTGAAATTCCTGCTTAATTACGGTATGTTCTCGGGCGCGGAAATCGGCTATCTTCTCATCGGCGCGCTCGTCGCGTTTGCCGTTTCGATGCTCGTTATTAAACTTTTGATGAACTTCGTGAAAAAACACGATTTCAAGGTGTTCGGTTGGTACAGAATTGCGCTTGGCGTACTCGTCATCGCAACCCTGGTTATCCCTTCTTGGTTGGCTTAATAAAAAATTACGTAAAAAACGGAGCTACGGTTTTCGTAGCTCCGTTTTATTTTTTTACTCGTTTTTACAGAATTTTTGCACCTGCTTCCTTCAATACGGAAACGGCTTTTTCGGGCGTACCCGTCTTAAACGCAATTTTTGCGTGACCGTCTACGCCTGCGTACGAATACATATATTCGACGTTGACACCGCCCTTACCAAGCGCAATCAAAAGTTCCGCCAAAGCGCCTGCCTTATCGGGTACTTCTAACCCCACCAGCTCGACTTCGGACGAAAGATAGCCCGCACCTTTTAAGGCGTTCAACGCCAACTGGTTGTCTTCCGTAATCATACGCAAAATACCAAATTCTTTGGTGTCTGCAATCGACAACGCGTACAAGTTTACGCCTGCGTCCTTCAAAACCTGACAACACGCGCTTGCCTGTCCTTCTTTATTTTCTAAAAAAACCGCAATTTGTTTAATCATATTTTCCTCCTGGTCATTGATTTGGCTTATTGCTTGCTTACTCGTGGTAAAGGCGTAGATACAAGCAAGGCTGAGCCTTGACCCAGTTTTAGGGTCTTTTCGTCCACTTGCAAGATTGCCCGTTCCCCTGCGAGTTGGGTTTCGTTCTTTGAGTTTCTTTTTACTTTATCGTAAAGGCGTAGATACAAGCAAGACAAGAAGAAACGTGGCTTTGCGACAGGAGTGTACTTGGACGTACACGACTGAGCAAAACGCAAGTTTCGACGCAGTATTGCGACGTATATACGTCTTTACTCAGTAAAGACGGAGATACGAGCAGTTCAAGGCGCGTTGAGTACGCCGACGGGAGTGTACATAGACGTACACGAGCAAGGCGCACGGAAACGCAACGATGAAATGCGAAGTATATACGTCTTTACTTATTACAGTTTTCTGTTGTCCGTGATACGTTTTGCCTTGCCTTCGCTACGCGCAACCGTCCCGGGCGCAACCAACGTAATTTTCGCACTGACGGAAAGCGCGGACGCCATATCCGACGCCAACTTCCTTCTGATATCTTCCACGTGCGCGACTTCGTCAATCGAAATGGAAGGCGACAATTCTACAACGATTTCCATCGTGTCCAAGTTGTTGACACGGTCAACGTTGATATGGTAATGTGGCTGAATATCGGGGTTTTTCAAAAGCACGCTTTCAATTTGCGAAGGGAATACGTTTACACCGCGGATAATCAACATATCGTCGCTTCTGCCCGTGATTTTGTTGAGTTTCACGCTCGTTCTTCCGCAAGGACAAGGTTCGTTGTTCAAGCTTGCAATGTCGCGCGTTCTATAACGAAGCAAGGGCATACCTTCCTTGGTAAGCGTCGTAATGACAAGTTCGCCCGATTCGCCGTAAGGCAGAGGCTCAAGCGTGTCCACGTCGACGATTTCGGGATAGAAATGGTCGTCTTGGAAGTGCATACCCGTCTTAAATTGACAATCACACGCAACGCCAGGACCTGCGATTTCGCTGAGCCCGTAAATGTCGCAGGCACGAATACCCAGTCTTTTTTCGATGTCGGCGCGCATATCTTCCGACCACGCCTCCGCGCCGAAAATACCGCCCTTGAGTTTCAAATCGACACCAGGTTTTAAGCCCATTTTTTCAAATTCTTCGGCAAGGTAAATGATATACGACGGCGTGCAACAAATGATTTCCGCGCCAAAATCGACGAGAAGTTGAATTTGTTTTTGCGTATTGCCCGCCGATGCAGGTACGACAACCGCGCCAAGTTTTTCCGCACCGTAGTGCATACCCAAACCGCCCGTGAACAAACCGTAGCCGTAGGCAACGTGCACCACGCTTTCTTCGTCCGCACCAGCCATAACCAGCGAACGCGCCGCGCATTGTCCCCAAACGTCAATGTCGTTTTTCGTGTACCCTGCAACCGTCAATTTCCCCGTCGTCGCACTAGACGCGTGCAAACGAACCAGGTCGCGCTTAGGGCTCGCCATCATACCAAACGGATAGGCGTCGCGAAGGTCTTGCTTTACGGTAAACGGCAGTTTATAAATGTCGTCAATCGACTTGATGTCGCTGGGTTTCAGTTTCATCGCCTCCATCTTCGCACGGTACGGTTTTTGGTTTTCGTACACGTACTTGACCATTTTGACAAGTCTTTCCGATTGCAACGCCCTCTTTTGGTCAAGAGGCATCGTTTCTATGTCTTTTTGAAAATATTGCATACCTACATTTCTCCCGTAAAATCTTACACTCTCTCAAAACCGATTTCAAACGCCTTCAAATTCAGCGCCTGGAATTTCGGAGGCACGCAATCGGACACCGCTTGTACCATCGTGTCCTTATCAAAGCCAAACAGTTTGCAAAGCGCGCCAAGCATAACGATATTCGTCGCCTTTGCACTGCCTGCTTCCACCGCCCAGTCCTGCGCGTTAATCAGATAGGTATTGTCGCCTGCCAATCTATCTTTCACGTCGTTAGGATAGGTTGCCGCACCCGTAATACAAGGCATCGGCAAAATCTTTTCTTCGTTGACAAGCAAAATGCCGTTTTCTTTTAAGTAATGCTTTACACGCACCGCTTCTAAGGTTTCAAACGCAATAATCATATCCGCGCCACCTTCCCAAACGACGGGCGAATAAATTTTTTCGCCGATTCTTACGTGCGTAACCACACTGCCACCGCGTTGGCTCATACCGTGGATTTCGCTAAGTTTACAATCTTTTCCGCTAAGCTCGGCGTACTTGCCCAAGACACGACTTGCAAGAAGCGTACCTTGACCGCCTACACCTGCAATTAAAACGTTCATCATAAGTCTTTTACTCCTTCTTCAACGCGCCAAACGGACAAACCTGCACGCAAACTTCACAACCCGTGCATTGATTTACGTCGATTTTTACGCCGTTTTCGTCCTTACTGATGGCAGGGCAACCCAGTTTCATACAAAGCCCACAGTTTTTGCAGTTTTCCACCTTCACCTTCGGTTTCGGGGACTTATCCAAGAGCACGCAAGGTCTTTGCGCGATAATGACGCTGACTTCCGTAGACGCCGTCGCTTCTTTTACCGCCTTTTCCACCGCCTTCACGTCGTACGCATCGACGATTTTCACGTCCTTTACGCCACACGCTTTGCACAGCTCGTCCAACAAAACGACGGGGGCAGGGTCGCCTTTAAGCGTTTTTCCCGTGGCAGGGTGTTGTTGATGCCCCGTCATACCCGTGGTCGAGTTGTCAAGAATCATCAGCGTAATTCCGCTTTGGTTGTACACGGCGTTAATCAATCCCGTAACACCGCTATGTAAGAAGGTAGAATCGCCGATGACCGCGACGTTTTTGCTTGCGCCGTCCGTCGCCTTCTTAAACCCGTGCGCCATGCCCACGGATGCGCCCATACAAACGCAAGTATCCACCGCGGAAAGGGGCGCAACCGCGCCCAGCGTATAACAACCGATGTCGCCGTTGACGGCGATTTTTAACTTATTCAAAACGTAGAACACGCCCCTATGCGGACAACCTGCACACATTACAGGCGGACGCGCAGGTACGGTTTGCGGTGCTTTGCTTTCCGCAACGTCCTTGCCAAACGCCTTCAAGATTTTAGGCACGGAGATTTCGCCCTGCAACGAGAACATCGACTTGCCTTCGCAAGCAATCCCCGACGCCTTCAACGTGTCTTCTACAAAAGGTTCAAGTTCTTCAATGACGTACAATTTCTTGACGTTTTCAGCAAATTTCGAAATCGCGCCGACGGGCACGGGGTATACCGTACCGATTTTGAACACGTTTGCCGTAGGCAACGCTTCTTTTACGTATTCGTACACGACACCAGAGCAAACGACGCCGATTTCGTCTTTGGACGTGTATTCCGCGCGATTGCAATCAAGCGTATCAACGTAGTCCTTCAAATCGTTGTCGCGTTTTTCCACGACGACGTGCCTTTTGATGGCGTTTGCAGGCATCATAACGTACTTCGACGCGTCCTTTTCGTAAGGTTTCACGGCGCGTTCGTCCCTGTCCATAAGTTCTACAAACCCGTGCGAGTGCGCGACGCGCGTCGTTTCGCGGAGCAAAACGGGCGTATCAAACTTTTCGCTAAGTTCGTACGCAAGCTTGACAAATTCCTTCGCTTCGTTTGCATCCGACGGCTCTAACATAGGGATATGCGCGCTTCTTGCATAATAACGCGAATCCTGCTCGTTTTGCGACGAGTGCATACCAGGGTCGTCCGCAACGACAATCACAAGCCCGGCGTTGATGCCCGTGTACGCAACCGTGAATAAGGGGTCGGCGGCAACGTTCAAGCCGACGTGTTTCATACACGCCATCGCCCTTGCGCCTGCAACGGACGCGCCGATGGCAACTTCCACCGCCACTTTTTCGTTGGGTGCCCACTCTGCGTATACGCCTTCGTGTTTCACGAAATTTTCCGCAATTTCCGTGCTGGGCGTACCGGGATAGGCAGACAAAACCTTAACCCCTGCTTCGTACGCACCGCGCGCAATCGCCTTGTTGGTCAACATCAATTCTCTCATTGTTTCATCCTTTTTGCGTTTTTCTTTTTTGCAAAATATTATTTGTATTATTATAGCACACCTACCCACGCTTGTCAACGCTTGAAAAACAAAACGCCTCGGCTTTTTTTGCCGAAGCGTTCCTTTTTTTTATAAAGTTATCTCTTATAAGAGATAATAGGGCATATCGTCGCCAAAGCTTACGCGGACAAACCCGTCTTTTGCCGTCGTTTTCTTTACGGCAGGTTTCTTTTGCGCCGTCTTTTTAGGCGCAGTCTTTTTCGCGCATTTTGCCTCTACAGGCGCAACCATCTTTTCAACGACCTGCGCGTCGGGGTTTGCAATCACGTTGCTGTTTTCCATATCGGGCGCAGCCGTTTTAACGTTAGAATACCCGTTGTTTTCCACTCTCTTAATCGCATTTTTACCGATTGCCATACTTCATAATCTCCTTTGCAAGTTTCGTATATTCCCCAGCGCTGCGACTGTTCTTTTTGAACACGACGACGGGTTTGCTGTTGTCTTGCGCCCACTCTACCGTACTGTCGACACGGATATAGCTTTCAAACAACCGCACGCCTTCCATCTGTTGCAGCGTTTCATAGGTCTGCTTAAAATATTTCTTGCGCTCGTCCGCTTTCGTGATGGCAATACCCAACACTTCAAGCTGGGGCGCAATTCCTTTCGCTTGCTGGCAAAATTCAAACATATTCGCAAGCCCAAACAACCCCCAAGGACTGGCTTCTACGGGGATTACCACGTAATCGGACGCGCACATAATGTTCATTACCCAACCGCCGAGCGTCGGGGGCGAGTCAATCAAGATATAATCGTAATACCCCTTTGCGCGCACCCTTTCCAGGCACTTTTTCAAAACCGTTTCGCGTTGCCACTTGGCAAACAGGTCAAACTCTATCGCGCTCATAAGCGAAGTCGAAGGCACGATGTCCAAGCCTTCAATGCCCGTTTCCACGATGTACGCACTTAAATCTTTTTCGCCAACAACCGCGCGATAGATATTTTTCTCGCCTTTCGCGTATTCGTACGCCTTTTCTTCGTCGAAGAAGGAAATGGTAAGATTGAGTTGCATATCGCCGTCAATCATCAAGACCTTCTTCCCTGCCAACGCCATCGCGCACCCTACGTTCGAACAAGTCGTCGTCTTACCGCTGCCGCCCTTGTTGTTTGCAAAAGCGATTACTTTCGTTTTACTCATACTTTTCTCCTATCTTCCTATTTCAGCGTCGCCAGTTTGACGCAACGCTCCGTTTCAAACAGCACTTCTCTTTCCACGCCAAATTCGCCGTCCGTCAAAGCGAACACTTTTTTACCGTTCGTGCAAACGATTTTCGTCTTGCCCTTTTCATAGGCAATATCATAATCGGCAACGCCGTAGGCAAGCACTTTTTTCTCGCCCTTCGACAACTTAACCAAAGCCCAATGCGCAGGAATAAAGCCCAAATCCTTATATTTTTTGTTCTTTCGCGCTTCTTTTTTAATGTTGACACGGCAATGATTGACCCACATCGTCTTGCCATCGACCATCGCGCCGTTGTTTGCTTTAATTTCCGAGTCCGATTTCCATCTATCGTTGCGCCAGCCCTTGATTTCGCGGATGAGCTTTACGATTAGCTCTTGAATTTCGATATAGAAAATCCTTGCAAAAAGGCTCGGCTTTTTCGGCTCGTCGTTGCGTTCGATGTAATAGAAATTTCCGTCCTTGTCGTACAACGGCTTGATGCGGTTGATGAGCGTGTTGTTCTCCATACCTGCTACGTACGAATACACGAAATAAGGTTTTTTCTTATCCGTATAATACGCTTGGATTTTGGACGGCGTGAAGAAGTCTTTTTTGATTTTCTTGTCATATTCACGGTCGTACGCGTTAAGAATCAATCGCCCCGTGCAATCCCAGGACGGATTTTCGGCGCATAAAAACGGCGAGTCGATGTCCTCAAACTTCCCTTCTTTCGAAAGCACGCTTACCCAACACGAAAAGCCGTTGCTATAAGAGCGTAACGTCGTATACAGCTTCCCGTCCTTTTCCTTCATGGTTTTCACTTGCCCAATGGTATACTTAACAAACAACTCGTCTGCTTTCGCTGGGTTAACAAGGTCTTTATAAAAAATCGACGAAGCGCCCGCCCATCCTTCGCTCACGGAAACGGCGTACATACAACGCTCTCCGTCCTTGCAAGGGATAACGTAATCAAGCAAAACTTCCACGTTTTTACCGCTTTCCGTCGCTTCGTAGTATTGTTTTTTTGCCTTTTTATTTGCTTTTCGGCTGTTTTCAAAGCTCTTTACGTAATCGCTTTCAAACAGCTCCTTTTTTCCGTCCTTGTACCAGCCGATTTTATTTTTGTCTACGAACGTAATGACCATGGTTTCTCCTTATAAAAGCCAAGTTGCAAACCCTTCGTCTTTCTTTTTTACGTCCACGACGGGCTTTTCTTTCACCGTTTGTATAGGTTTTTTCACGTCTTCGCGCAAAAATTCCGCCAACGCTTCTACGCCTTCGCCCGTAATAGAGCTGACGGGAAAAATCTTTTTACAGCCTGCAAGTTTCAACCAATTTCTAACGCGGGGAATATTCGCATCCGGCTTGTCAATGCCCGTAATAATGCCGATGACTTCCCTGTTTACCATACTCGTTAAGCAGGGCGAAAAAATGGAATACGGCTCGTTTGCGGAAAGCACCAAGCCAACCACGTCCGCCTCGTACGCGTACAACGCCAAAGCACCGCTTGTTTCTCGTCTTTCCGTATATTCACCGGGCGTGTCGATGACGGTGTCTAAATAATTGACGTACTGCGTCTTAAAATATTTAATTTCTTCACCGCGGAGCGCCTGCGTCAAGGTCGTCTTCCCTGCCGCAACCCTACCGATTAACATGAGTTTTTTCATTGTATTAGGTCTTCGTCAACTCACAGCAAATATATCCAAGCTTTTGGATGAAATAATCGCGGATTGCCGTAAACGCCGCTTCCACGGACGAAACCGTGCCCGTGATAATCAACGTGCCCGTAAATCTGTCTACGAAACCGATGTCCGCGCCCGACGCCTTCATGGCAATATCCGCCGCGATAACCGCGCTTTCGTAAGGAATAATCGTCAAAACACCGATGGCACTTTTCGTGTAATCGGTTTGGGGGTCTAAACCAAGTTTCGTGTACAACTCTTTGCCGGGGTTTGCGATAATGTGGCAAAGGGTAATTTGCTTACCAGGCACGAATTCTTGTATAATTCTCATTTTGTCTTGTAATTCCATATATGTCCCTCTCTTTTTAGGTAGATGGTGTTTTTTGATTTAATGCTTTCGTTTATATCTTACTTCTCGTAAAGGCGTAGATACGAGCAGTTCAAGGAGCATTGAGTACGCCGACGCGAGTGTAAATACACGTACACGAGCAAGGCGCACGGAAACGCGACGAAGAAATGCGAAGTATATACGTCTTTACATAAAGCAAAGCAAGATGCGAGCAAGACTAGGAGAAACGTGGCTTTGCGACAGGAGTGTACTTGGGCGTACACGACTGAGCA
>JAZRDK010000019.1:0-14501 GCA_045660225.1 Candidatus Scatosoma sp. | reverse complement strand
TGATATCGTTGCCGTACTCAATCGCGGTCATATTTTTGCCGATTTCGCCTACACCACCAAGGAAAATAATTTTTACGCATTTTTCCTTTTTCGCGCGTTGCATTTTCTTGGCAGGCTTTTTCGTTTCGTATTCCACCGTCTTAAACTCTCTATCCGACATAGAAGGCGGTAAAATGCGCTTAGACGCGCCCTTCTTCGGCGGTTCGGCTTTCTTATTATCCGTCTTACTTTCCGCCTTTTTGCGGGGTTTTCACGCTTGTTTTTTTGGCGCAGGCTTGCCTTTTTTCGCAAGCGCGTCCGTTACGTCAAACGCCGTGCCCATCGGATTTTTATCTTTTGTAAAACGTTTTTTCGCCGAAGGCGTTTCCGTTTTCGTTTCTTTGTTTTTCATTTTCACTTTCTCTTCGTTTTTCTCCTTTAAGGATTGTCCGTTCATAAAATAGAGAGCCGAAAATTATGGAATTATCAGCTCTCTTCTTCTTTATTCGTTTGTATCTTTTGTTTTCCTACGATTAGAAGTTGCTAAGGTCTACCTTCTTTTCTTTGGTTGCCTTGATAAAGCCTTCTTCGTAGAGCTGTTTCGTGGACTGGTAAGCAAATTCTTCCACGTAGTTTACGTTTTGATAGTTTTCTTCCTTTTCCGTACCGAGCTTTTCAGCAAGAATCGCCACCAAACGCACCGCTTTCTTTGCGCCAGCATCGCTCTTAACCTTTACCATAAACGGCGTGCTTTCGTACGCTTTTTGGTTGCCAACGTCTTTCTGGTGGTAAACCGTCGATTTCAATTCAGGGTCGTTGGGGTCAAGCGCAAGATATACGCAAAGCGTCTTACCGCAAATATTGATTTTTGCAATCGTTTCACGGCCAAGGTTAAATCTATCGCCGTGCCAGCTTACGTTGGAGTTGATTCTCTTGTAGGATACAAGGCTGTTTTTAAGGTCGCTGTAATATTCCTTAATCGATTCTTCACTTTGACGAAGTTTCGCCGTAAAGCTTCTCTTCAAACGAACGACCAAACCCGTTTCCGCGTCTACAAGTTGACCTTGCATGTCTTCTTCAAACGCCACCGATTCAGCAACCGCAAGTTCTTTTTCTGCGTCCGTCTGCGTTTCTTCAACGACTTCTTCAACGGGAGCTTCTTCTACGATTTCTTCAACAACTTCTTCCACCGTTTCTTCAACGACTTCTTCAACGGGTGCTTCTTCCGCGATTTCTTCTTCTACGGGTTGATATTCGCAAACGATGCTAATCGAAGAAAGCTTTTCTTCTACGATGTCCGCAACGCGGTCGTAGTCAACGCCTTCCGCCTTAGGAACTGCAACCTTTTCAGAAACGGCTTCCGCAAGTTTTGCAATGCCTTCGTCGTCCAAAACGACGTCAGCGGACATACCTTTCGCCGTAATTTTTTCCGCAACCGCTTCTGCAAGACGGTCGTAATCGATTTCAAGCGTAGCCTGAGGCACGACGACCTTTGCCGCAACTGCGTCGGCAAGACGGTCGTAATCGATTTCAGGTGCGGAGATATTTGCAAACATCGATTGGATGCGCGCGTAATCTACTCTGTCGGGGTAAGGCAACGATTCTACGACTTTACAAGCCGTTTCGCCTACGATTTTGTCGTAGTCGATGGTTTCGTTTTCAACGACGACGGGTGCGGTTTCCGTTGCTTTAAGCTCGTTCAAAAGCTCTAACATCTTGTCGCCTACTTCTTCCACGATACGCGTGTAGTCTACGTTTTCGGCAACGGGAATTGCGCTGATTGCGTCAAGCACCTGCGCGCTATGTACAGACGTCTTTTCGTCTACTGCGTTGGCAATTTTTGCACATTCTTCTTCAGACAATTCACAGTTTTGGTCGGCAACCTTTGCGTAAATTGCTTCGAGATAATCGCTCTTTTCTACAAGCTGGTCAAGCTTGGGCGTAGCACCTTCCGTCCATGCGGAAATCGTTTCGTAGGATGCCTGGAGCTGAGAATAGCTATATTTCAATTCGCCAAGGTCGGCAAGAATCGTTTCCAACTTGTCAATCGCCTGCAATTTTTCCTGCAATGCGTTCAACTTTTCGGAAATTTCGCCTTTCACCATCGACGAAATGCCGTCGTAGATGTTTTGGTTTTGTTTATAGCTGTAACGGATTTCCTGCGCGATTGCCTGGGAAGAATCGTCCTTATCAGCTTTTACGCGGTCGTACAAAGCGCCAAGCTGAATAGAAGAAATCTTCATTTCCTTCATAATTTCAGCCTTCATTCTTTGCAGGTCGTAAGAAATCCACTGATACAATGCGTCGTTTTTGGAATTGTTTTGTTTTTTATCCGCCATATTACACCTCGGTTTTCACTTTGCCTTTACGGCACTTATTTTTTGCTTTCATACGCGCGCATACAAACGGGCACGCTAATATTCTACGGATACTATTATAACATATGAAACACAATCGGTCAAGGGTTTAGAAAAAAATTTTTCGCATTTTGCCGTTTTTTTGTAATTTTTTTCTCTTTCCTTAAAAAATACCCGTGAATTTGCGTTCAACGCGTTCGTGGTACGCCCATTTTTATATTTTTTAGCAAATTTTTCGTCTAATTTTTACCGTTTTTTCGCTCTTTTTTTGTCCTTTTTTAGAAAAAAATACCCCCGATTCTATTTACAAAAGCAGGCAACCAGGAGCGCAACGAACGTTTTTTTCGTTGAGAAAAACACCTTAAAAAACGTAACCTTTTTATAGTTTATTCCCCATACGCGCGAAAAAATACGAAAAAACAGCGCAAATCCTGCGCTGTTTTCGGTTTTATTCTTCGTCGGGAAGTTCGACGTTGTGGTACACGTTTTGTACGTCGTCGTGTTCTTCCAAAGCGTCCAACATTTTTTCAAACGTAGCCACTTTATCTTCGGGAAGGGTGATTCTGTTTTGGGGAATCATCGCAACTTCCGCCTGTACGAAACGGATTTTCGGTTCTTCCTCGTCGTTTCTCTTTGCCTTGGGTGCGTTTGCCATCATTTCCGCATTTTTGTCTTCAAGGTATTTGCGGACTTCCGAGAACGCTTCTGGTGCGGTAAAGATTTCGTAAACGTCTTCGCTTGCAACGACGTCGTCCGCGCCTGCTTCAAGCGCAATTTCCGTCATCGTATCTTCGTCGAGCTCTACCGTGCGTTCTACAACGATATAACCCTTGTTGTCGAAGTTGTAGGATACGCAACCGTTTTGACCAAGCTGACCGCCGTGTTTGCCCAAAATAGCGCGTACGTCGCCTGCCGTACGGTTGATGTTGTCCGTAAGCGTAACGACGATTACCGCCGAGCCTGCCACGCCGTAGCCTTCGTAGGTAAGTTCTTTATAGTCTGCACCGCTCATTTCACCAGACGCCTTTTTGATACTGCGTTGGATGTTGTCGTTGGGCATGTTTGCAGCTTTCGCTTTTGCAATGATATCCGCAAGCTTGCTGTTGGTGTCGGGGTTGGGGTTAGATTTTGCCGCAACCGCAATTTCTCTGCCGAGCTTGGTGAAAATTCTGCCTTTCGCCGCGTCCGCCTTGCCTTTCTTTGCCTGTATGTTGTGCCATTTGCTATGTCCTGACATCTCTTTTCTCCTTCTTCTTAATCGATAAATTCTTCTTTTTGCAAAAGATACATAATAATCCCTGCCGAAACGGACGCGTTAAGGCTTTCTTGCGTTGCGCGCATCGGAATTTTTACCGTGTGCGTCGCGCGCGCCCTTACTTCGTCCGAAACACCGTTGCCTTCGTTGCCGATAACCAGCGCGAATTTTTCAGGGGCGTGGAATTTGAACGCGTTTTCGCCAGCCATGTCCGCAACGACGATGGGTGTACTCTCCAAACAAGAAAGCAATTCCGCCCGTTCTCCGCGGTAGATTTTCGTGAAAAATACACCGCTCATACTCGCACGAACGCTCTTGGGAGAAAACGGGTCGGCACAGTCTTTCGTAAGATACGCCTCCGTATACCCCGCCGCATTTGCCGTACGCAAAATTGCGCCAACGTTGCCCGGGTCGGCTACGCCGTCCAAAAAAAGGCATTTACTCTTAGGGGGCATGGGCTTGTCCGTGGGAATTTTTACACGACACAAAACGCCCTGGGGCGTTTTTTCATCGCAAAGATAACGCATCACGTCGTCGGAAACGCGCACGATTTGGCTGTCTGAAAACGGTACGTCATCCGTATAGCTTTCCGCAACGAACACCCGTTCCACTTCCAAACCGCTGTCAGCGCACTCCACCGCCATCTTACGCCCTTCGACGAGAAACAAGCCGAGTTCCTTTCTGCCCTTTTTATCTTTTAAGGACGCCGTTTCCTTGATAAGGGGATTATTTTTTGAAGTCAATATCATAATTATGGAAAAAAGCCTTTTATTTCTAAAAGGCTTTTAAGCGCAAATTAAAGCGCCGCTTTTGCTTTTTCTGCGAGCTGTGCAAATGCAGCAGCGTCGTTTACCGCAAGGTCAGCAAGAACTTTTCTGTTCAAGTTGATGCCAGCAACCTTAAGGCCGTGCATCATCTTGCTGTAGGAAAGACCGTTGATTCTTGCAGCCGCGTTGATTCTTGCAATCCAAAGGCTGCGGAAATCTCTCTTCTTCAATCTTCTGCCGATGTACGCATAGTTCAACGACTTCATTACCGCTTCACGAGCGATTCTGTACGAACGGCTCTTGCTTCCGTAGTAACCCTTGGAAAGTCTGAAAATTTTTCTACGCTTTTTAACAGCGTTTACTGCTCTCTTAATACGCATAATTTATTCTCCTCCGTTCTTATTTCTTGTAGGGCATCATGCTCTTAACCGTGTTTTCCTGCGTGGAATTCACGAGTGCGCCCTGACGCAAACGTCTTTTTCTCTTTCTGTTCTTGGTTTCTGCTTTGTGGTTCTTACCGCTGTGCGAACGGTTTACTTTGCCGGAACCGGTAAGCCAGAAACGCTTTTTCGTGCTGCTATGTGATTTCTGTTTAGGCATATTTTTATCCTCCGAATTTTTTTACATACTTATTGCTAACTTGTCCAAAGGACAAGACGTTGCTTTGTTTATTTCGCGGGCGCAAGAATCATCAAAATGTTTCTGCCTTCCGTCTTGGGCTCTTTGTCCATAACCGCCTTTCCGCCGAGCAAATCGAAGAAACGACGCATTACGTCAATACCCATCGCCGCGTGCGCCTGCTGTCTACCGCGCATACGAATCGACACCTTTACTTTGTTGCCGTCGCCAAGCATTTCCACCGTCTTTTTCGCCTTGACGTTCAAATCGCCAACGTCAATCGTCATCGAAAGGTAAATTTCTTTCAGTTCGATTACCTTTTGATTTTTGCGGTTTTCCTTTTCGCGTTTTGCCTGTTCGAACTTGAACTTACCATAGTTCATAATTTTACAAACGGGCGGTACGGCGTTGGGCGAAATTTTTACAAGGTCGAGTTCTGCTTCTTCAGCAAGTTGAAGCGCCTGCGACGCACTCATAATTCCAAGCTGTTCGCCTTCTGCGGAAATAACTCTTATTTCTCTGTCACGAATTTCTTCATTGACTTGATGCTGGTCTTTAATGGTAGTGTACCTCACGATAAAAATTAAAGGGTTGCTTGTCAAAAGCAACCCTTGTTTCTACACAATAATCCCCCGCTTTTCCACGGTAAGAAAAATTATTGAGCCGTACTGACTTTTGTCGCACGGCGAGAAGGGTTACTCCTGCTTTGCCAAATAATAATAGCACAAAGTCCCCACCGCTGTCAAGCGAATTTTCGTCAGTTTTTTAACTTTTTACAATTTATTTTTCGATTTCGTCTGCAATATACCTTGCCACGTTCGCAAGCTCGATTTGCATACGTTCACGCATAGGCTCTGGCGTAGATAAAGAAATGCCCGTTTCCAGCGAAATACAACCGTCGAAGTGGATTTCCTTCAATCCCTTGATAAACCCTGCCCAGTTTAAGTTGCCTTGGAACGGGGGAAGATGCCTATCCTGTCCAAACTTGTCGTCATGCACGTGCATAGCGACGATATAATCACCCATTTGCACAACGGCGTCGTATAAATCTACGCCCATCGCGGACAGATGTCCCGTATCCAAACACGCCTTTACGAGCGGGTCGTTTACCGTGTCAAGCACCGCTTTCCACTCTTCAACAGTAGAAAACGTCCTGTCCGATTTCAAAGGCATATTTTCAAGGCAAAGCGTTACGCCGTTTTCGCGTGCGTACGGCAACAAATCTTGCAAGAGTTGTACGTTGGCGTCGATGACCTCCTGCTTTTCGCCGCCGCCCCAACCCTTGGGCATACGGGGATGCAAAACGAGTTTTGGACAACCCAAAAAACGCGCCGCATAAATTTCTTTGACGAAATAGACGAACGTTTTTGCCTTGCCGTCTTCCGTCTCATCGCCAAACGTCGGCCAAAGCCCGTGCATTTGACAAATTTCAAGCCCTACCGACTTCGCCGTTTCGCCAAACGCGCGCAAATACTTTTCATAGTCCGTTTCGCTCATTGCGTACAAGGGAGAATTGGGAGAAGAAAGCTCGCTGTAATCAATACAGTCGTAGCCGTGCGACTTGATTTTTTTTAAGACTTCTTCGTACCCGTCCAGTTTTAAGCGTCCCAAATATCCGCAAGAGTGGATACCCGTTTTAATCATAGCACACCTTAAAACGCCGTTTTGTCTTCGATTTCCTTGCAAACGGTTGCGATAAATTCGTCCGCAGAAATTGCGCCCATATCGCCCTTATCACGACGACGTACAGCCACTTGTCCTGCTTCCATTTCTTTTTCGCCAACGACGAGCATATAAGGCACTTTGCTCATCTGCGCTTCGCGGATTTTATAACCGATTTTTTCGCTTCTATCGTCCACCAAAACGCGGATACCTGCAGATTTCATCTTATCGCAAAGTTCGTTTGCGTAGGCAATTTGTCTGTCCGTAATCGGCAAAATTTTAACCTGCACGGGCGAAAGCCATACGGGGAATTTGCCTGCAAAATGTTCGATTAAGATACCGATAAAGCGTTCAATCGAGCCGAACGCAACGCGGTGTACCATAATCGGTTGGTGCTTAGCGCCGTCTTCGCCGACGTATTCCATATCAAATCTTTGAGGCAACTGGAAGTCAAGCTGAATCGTACCGCATTGCCACGTTCTGCCGATAGAGTCTTCCAAGTGGAAGTGGATTTTCGGACCGTAGAACGCGCCGTCGCCTTCGTTGACAACGTAACCAAGCCCCAAATCGTCCAACGCGCTACGCAAAGATTCGGTTGCTACGTTCCAGTCTTCGTCGCTACCCATACTGTTTTCGGGACGCGTGGACAGTTCGACGTGATACTTAAAGCCGAACAAGGTGTATACTTCGTTAATCAAGCTGACTACGCCCTTGATTTCGTCCTTGATTTGCTCGCGCGTCATAAAGATATGCGCGTCGTCCTGCGTGAAACAGCGTACGCGGAAAAGACCGTGCAACTGACCGGACTTTTCGTGACGGTGCACAAGCCCAAGTTCGCCCATACGAATCGGCAAATCTTTATAGCTGTGCGGTTCGTTTTTGTATACGAGAATACTGCCCGGGCAGTTCATAGGCTTGATGGCGAAATCTTCTTCGTCCACCTTCGTCGTGTACATATTGTCGCGGTAATGGAACCAATGCCCCGACGTTTCCCAAAGCGTTCTATTGAGCATAATCGGGCTTTGAATTTCCACGTAGCCTTCGCGCGTGTGGATTTGACGCCAGTATTCGACGAGCTGGTTCTTCAATACCATACCGTTAGGCAAGAAGAAGGGCAAGCCCTTGCCTTCGTTCATAATCGCGAACAAGCCAAGTTCTTTACCAAGTTTCGTATGGTCGCGTTTTTTCGCTTCTTCCAGCATCGTGAAATACGCTTCCATTTCGTCTTTCTTTGCAAACGCCGTACCATAAATACGCGTAAGCATCTTGTTGTGTTCGTCGCCACGCCAGTACGCGCCTGCGATACTCGTCAGCTTAAACGCCTTGATTTTGCCCGTAGAAGGAAGGTGCGGGCCACGGCAAAGGTCGGTGAAACCGCCCTGCTTATAGAAGGAAATGATTTCGCCTTCGGGCAAGTCGTTGATGAGTTCGACTTTGTAATCTTCGCTGTAGTCTTCCATAAGTTTCACCGCTTCGTCCTTAGGCAAAGTGAAACGTTCGATGGGCAAATTGCTCTTGATGATTTTTTGCATTTCCGATTCGACCTTCACAAGGTCAGCCTGCGTAATAGGCGTCACGAAATCGACGTCGTAATAAAAGCCGTTTTCAATAACGGGACCGATGGAGAGTTTGCAGGTCGGATACACCGTTTTCAGCGCCTGCGCCAAGACGTGCGCGCAGGTGTGGCGGTATACTTGCAAGCCTTCCTTGTCTTTCAAGGTAACGATTTCTAAAGTGTCCCCTTCCTTCATTTCGTGGGACAAATCGACAAGCTCACCGTTTGCCTTCGCGCAAACCGCGTTTCTTGCTAAGCCTTCCGAAATGGCAAGCGCGACGTCGTACGCCTTCGCGCCGTCTTTCACTTCGATTGCATCGCCACTTTTCAAAATAACGTTCATAGTTTTCCTCCGTATATATCCGTGATTTTTTTTCTAAAAAATAAAAAATCCCTAAACTCGCAAGAGTTTAAGGACGCAATTTCACAATGCGCGGTTCCACCTTAATTGCCCTGCGCTTGCAGGACCGCTTTTTTTCAGTTTTGCCGTACCGTAAAGTGGTTTCGCCGTTCACACGCGTTTTATCCGTCTTACAGCCTAAGGACGAACTCTCTGGGAAAAGCGACGCGACGCTACTTGTCTTTACTGCTTTATTGTACTATTTCCCACGGCGTTTGTCAACGGTTTTACGCGTCGTTTAACAAAAAACCGCGTTTTCGGCGTAATATTTTTTCAAAAACTCGCGCGTTTCCCTGTCAATTTCGCCAAAGCAATACACCTTTTCCGCGCCACCCAAAAGGATTTCCCCCACCGTCGATTCAACGCCTGTTAGAAGACTTTTCGTCAAAGGTCGGTATTCTTCGTCGTACACCTTCCCGTTTTTTACGAAAATTTTACCCTCGCCGTCTTCCGCCAGAAAGGACAAAAAACCTTCCGTTGCCTGCTCGCCCATGTCCGTAGGAATATAGGACGCAACGTCTTCCCAACGTTTTTTTAAGCCTTGCAAGCGAAATCGAAACAACCCGTCTATACAATAGCTTTCAAAACCACGGATACGGCGCACGGCGTACGTCCTGTCGTCTTTATAGTCGGCGGAAACCAACGCGGTAATAAACGTACGGCGTTGTGATTTCGAAAGCAACGGCAAAGACAAAGCACGCTCGAAAAAGGCGTATTTATAGCCGATGACGATAATATCCGCGATATGTTCTTCCGCAAATTTTCTTACGTACGGACAATATTCACGTTCCGTTTTGACGGCAAGCTCTGCGCGCTCGCCGTCGCGCGCCAAATCGCAAGAAGACGGCAAAAAGGAAAATCTCTCCTTTACTTTGCCGTAGAGATAAGACATAAATTGTCCGTCGTAACCGTTTTGCGTAATCGTTATTTCTTCCACACCATTATTGTATGCCTAGAGCGCGAAATTATTTATACGAATTGCGCCTTTTCTACGCGCGTATTTGCTTGACTTGGATAAAAAAATAGCCTATAATAATAAAGTATTATTATTAAGATGGATTGACGCACGAAAATAAGGCGTCCTTCGGAGGTTTACACTATGGATATGAAATCTGTAGAAAGCAAATGGCAAGCAAAATGGGAAAAACAAAAGCTGAACGTGTTCAATAAAAAGAGCGCGAAAGACAAGCTTTACGTTTTGGAAATGTTCTCGTACCCTTCGGGCGCGAAACTTCACGTTGGGCACTGGTACAACTACGGCCCTACGGATACGTACGCGCGCTTTAAGCGTATGCAGGGCTTTGAAGTTTTCCAACCGATGGGCTTTGACGCGTTTGGTTTGCCTGCGGAAAACTACGCCATTAAAACGGGTATCCACCCCAAGGATTCCACAGAAAAAAACATCGAAACGATGGAAATCCAGCTCAAGAAAATGGGCGCTATGTTCGACTGGTCCGCAGAAATTATCACCTGCGAAGAAGACTACTATAAGTGGACGCAATGGCTGTTCTTACAGCTTTATAAAAAAGGTCTTGCTTACCGCAAAGAGGCACTTGTCAACTGGTGTCCTTCCTGCGAAACCGTACTTGCAAACGAACAGGTTATCGGTGGCGAGTGCGAACGTTGCGGTTCGGTTGTCCTTCGTAAAGATATGACGCAATGGTTCTTGAAAATCACCGAATACGCGGAAGAACTTTTGAAGGACCTTGACGGTTTGAACTGGCCGGAAAAAACTAAGTTGATGCAAAAGAACTGGATTGGTAAATCGACGGGTTGCGAAATTCTGTTCGAAGCGGAAACGGGCGACGTTATCACCGTTTTCACCACCCGTCCCGACACCGTATTCGGCGTCAACTACGTCGTGCTTGCGCCCGAACATCCACTTGTGGAAACGTTGAAGACGGCGCATCCTGAAAAAGCGAAAGACATCGACGCATACGTACGCTATGCAGCGGAAGCAAACGACATCGACCGTCTTTCGACGGCGCGTGAAAAAACGGGCGTGTTCACGGGCGCGTACGCTACGCATCCACTTACCGGCAAGAAATTGCCCATCTACCTTGCCGACTACGTACTCTATTCGTACGGCACGGGCGCAGTTATGGCGGTTGCAGCACACGACGAACGCGACTACGCGTTTGCAAAAAAATACGGTTTACCCGTAACGCAGGTTATTCAAAAGGTAGGTGGCGAAACGCCTAACCCCTTCTGCGAAGACGGTATCTTGGTCAACAGCGGTAGTTTCGACGGGCTTTCAGGCGACGAAGCGCGCGACGCGATTGCCGTACACCTTACGAAAATCGGCAAAGGCGGTAAAAAGGTAAATTATCGACTTCGCGACTGGTCGGTTTCCCGTCAAAGATACTGGGGTGCGCCTATCCCTATGATTCATTGTCCCAAGTGTGGCGTCGTACCCGTACCCGAAAAGGATTTGCCGATTAAACTTCCCTACGACGTGGAATTCCGTCCTAGCGGTAAGTCCCCCCTGGCGTCCCACGAAGGTTTTATGAAATGCACCTGTCCTACTTGCGGTGGAAAGGCATCTCGCGACCCCGACACTTTGGACACCTTCGTTTGCTCCAGCTGGTATTATCTGCGCTATCCCGAAGCAAACAACGACAAACAGGCGTTCACGAGAGAAATTGCCAACAAGATGTTGCCCGTAGACGTTTACGTCGGTGGTTCGGAACACGCTTGTATGCACCTGCTTTACGCACGTTTCATCACGAAAGCGCTCCGTGATATGGGCTATATCGACTTTGACGAACCCTTCAAGCGCCTTGTGCACCAGGGCATTATCTTAGGCCCCGACGGCAACCGTATGTCGAAATCGCACGGCAACGTCGTTTCGCCCGATACGTATATCGACGAATACGGCTCGGATATGTTCCGTCTGTATTTGATGTTCGGTTTCTCGTACACGGAAGGCGGTCCTTGGAGCGACGACGGTATTAAATCCGTCGCTAAGTTCGCGGACAGGGTAGAACGTATCGTGAAAAAATCGATGGAATTAGAAGACGGACACACCACGATGACGTCGGCGGAAAAGGCTTTGGATTACGCAAAGAACTATGCTATCAAGTGCATCGTTCGCGACGTAGAAGAATTCTCGTTTAATACGTCCGTTGCAAGATTGATGGAATACGTCAACGCCCTGCAAAAATACGATGCGGAAGTCGCGGAAAAGAACGTTGATTTCTTCAAAGCTTGCGTAGAAGACCTTATCCGTATGTTTGCACCGTTTGCGCCCCATTTCTCGGAAGAACTTTGGGAAATGACAGGTCACAAATCGTCCGTGTTTGAAGAAGATTACCCCACCGTAAACGAAAGCGCTTTGGTAAAAGACGAAGTAGAATACGCCGTACAGGTAAACAGCAAGATTAAGGCGAAGATTATGATTCCCGAAGGTCTTTCCGACGCGGATATCCAAGACACCGTTTGCGCGTACCCCGAAATTGCCGAACAAATCGCAGGCAAGACGGTAAGAAAGTGCATCATCGTCAAAGGCAGACTCGTAAACCTTATCGTTGGCTAAATCAAATGAAAACCCCCGCAGGAAAATTCCTGCGGGGGTTATTTTTTTGTTTAAGTTCATACCGACTATCGACTTTTTATTCCGTCACGAAATACGCCGTCGTTTTCGGTGCAATTTTCAATACGTCGCCACAAATTTCACCCAAACCGACCTTGGAAACCTTTTCCGTCAACGTAACGCACTTTTCCTCGTCCGTCGTATTGAACAAGAACACGACGTCCTTGCCCGATTTCGTCAGTCGTTTTTCGTAAATTCCGTCCTTGAAATTAGAATATTTGTGCTTTTGTACACCCTTTTCGTCCAAAATCGACTTCACAAAACGGAAAATTTCGTCCGATTCGCGCTCGTAATAACTATACCCAAGCGAGAAGGAACTTAAATACACCTTCCCTGCGCCGTATTCCACGCTTTGGATTGCAGGCGTGCCGTCTTCAAAACGAGCCTCTATCGCGCCATTTTCGACGTTGTACGCACTCTTAAACGGCGAAATTTGTACACGCGCGCCATTGATTTCAACAAATTCCGCCTTTTGGATACGACGGCGTTCTTGCATACGCGCGTTCAAAATCGGCTTACACGCGATATCATAAGGTTGCATCCAAGTATTTTCCTGGCGCATGCCAAAGCCTTCGTCGGCAATAATTCGCCCACCCTGTTCCAAGAAGGCTTGCAAATGCGGTACGATTTCTTTTTTGAGCATCGTATAGTACGGGAAATACAAAATTTTGTAGTCTTTGAATTTTTCCGTTTGCGTTACGCCCACGTAATCGACTTCGTAATCGTTTTGGCGAAGCATCCTATAAAAGCCCGCGTGCGCGTTGCGGTAATAATGCACGGGGTCAACCGGCTCAAAGGTGAAATCCTTGCCCGAATCGTCTTCAATTTCGGAAAGGAGCATCGAATCAAAGTCAAACACGATGCCAACGTCCGCTTTTTTCGCGCGCGCGCCCACAAAATCCGCCTTTCCCTTTTGCAACGTTTCACCAAACGCCTGCGCTTCGTAGGCTACGGGACGGGGCGTGCCGTCCATACGCATAATACCCGCGCAATCGCTTTCGCTCGCCAAGCGTTCCGCGCGGTATTGCCAGTACAACATCCCCTTCGCACCGCAAGCAAGCGACGCGTACAACTTAAAGCGCATATCGTACGGCTCGTCATACCACTTGAACATACCAAGCCCAGGATAAATTTCGTACACAAAATAGTTTTCGTCAACCGAGCGCAAAAAGTCGTTTAACATCAAGAAATCCAAGCGCCGAGCGTCGGTATCCATTTCACTGTCGCAAGGCACGGACGTGCCCCAAAAATCGACGGATTTTGACACCCCGTAATCGTCGCAAACGTCGTTCAAGGTGTACTGGAAGGCACTGGTAAAGCCAACGTGCGACATAATCGGTCGCGTTTTATCGTATTTTCTTATTGCATCGTAGACAAAGGTGAGCCACGACGAAAGGTCGGCACTGCCTTTGAATTTCTTAAACTCGTACATATCCCAAACGCCGTGGGGCATACTGGGCAACGCAATCGTATCAAAACCGTCTTCCGCCGTGCCGTAAAATGCGTTCAATTTACGGATATCGCCAAACTTTTTACGCAAATATCCACCAAATGCCGTTCGACAATGCGGGCAAAAACAATCTTCAACGGGTCTATTCCTAATCTCGTTCCAAGCGTTCCAAAACAGAAGATTTTTCCTTCCTGCATAGCGTTTTGCCACCTGTTCGACAAACTTTACCGCCGCTTTTTGCACCTTCGGGTTGGTAAAGCAGGGTCGCCAACCGCCGTAAAACGCACCGTGAGCGCCACCACGGAATTGTTCGCCCTTCGGACCGATACGCGTACCACCATATTTGTCGAATACGTATTGCGGAGCACACTCTAAAAGCAGTTTTATGACAACCTTAACGTTGTACTTTTCTGCAAGGTCCATCAGTTTGTCCACGTCGGAAAAGTCGTATTTTCCTTCTTCGACTTCGTTCCAACGCCAGTTGACGCGGATTTGCATCAATCCAAGGTTAAAATCCGCAAAACGGGCCAAATCGCCCTCCCACTCATCCGCCAAAGGCGTCGGTGCGCGATAGTACTGCGTTCCGTGTAAAATCTCATCAAAAAACATACTTTTTGCTCCTTTTCGCTATCCGTTTTATTGTATCATAATTGAATCGGCTTGTCAAGAAATGTAGAAATTTCTTATGACGTAAAACAACCCTTACCAATTCGGTAAGGGTTGTTTTTGGAAAACGGCGACTACCTATCCTCCCGGCGGTTAACCGCAAGTACTTTCGGCGTAAAAGAGCTTAACTTCTGTGTTCGGAATGGGAACAGGTGGGACCTCTTTGCCATCGTCACCGTTATGGTTATATATTCCGTCTT
>JAZRDK010000018.1:0-17672 GCA_045660225.1 Candidatus Scatosoma sp. | reverse complement strand
CGTTGAATTTCCGCGTAGCAGAACGTATCGCAAAGACGATTTTGTGGGTTGTCGGCGGTTTCAAAATTTACGTTTCGGGCAGTAAATCCATCTACGAATACTTGAAAAACGCGTACACGGCGGAAGGCCTTCGTGCGTTCGACTTCGACTTTATGAGCGGTGTTTACGAAAAACCCTTCGAAGTGGTTTGGATGGAAGCAAACGAAATTCCCGAGCAGAAGAACGCATCGATTCGCGTTGGCGGTTACTTGGACGGTTGCCGTATCGGTTTCGACGCAGGTGGCTCGGATAGAAAGGTCAGCGCGGTTATCAACGGCGAAGTCGTATACAGCGAAGAAGTCGTTTGGAATCCCAAGACGACGACTGACCCTACCTACCACTACAACGAAATTTTGACGGCAATGAAGACGGCGGCGTCGAAGATGCCTACGGTTGATGCAATCGGCGTTTCGTCGGCAGGCGTATACGTTGACAACAAAATCATGGTTGCGTCCTTGTTTATCAAAGTGGACAAGAGCGTACACGGCGACTACGTTAAGAATATGTACATCAACGTTGCAAAGGATATGAGCAAGGCTTACGGCAAGGAAATTCCTTTGGAAGTTGCAAACGACGGCGACGTAACCGCGCTCGCAGGTGCAATCGATTTGGAAGACAACGGCGTTTTGGGTATTGCTATGGGTACCAGCGAAGCGGTTGGCTACATCAATACCAATGGCGGTATCAACGGTTGGCTTTCCGAACTTGCGTTTGCGCCCGTTGACTTCAACGAAGGCGCTATGCAGGACGAGTGGAGTGGTGACTTTGGCGTCGGCTGTAAATACTTCTCGCAAGACGCTGTGATTAAACTTGCGGAAGCGGGTGGCTTTACGTTTGAAGAAGGGCTTACCCCTGCGCAAAAACTGAAAGTAATCCAGGCGCTTATGGAAAAGGACGACAAGCTTGCGTATCAAATCTACGAAGACATCGGCGTATACTTGGCGCACACGATTCCTTTCTATGCAAAATTCTACGACATCAAACACATGCTTTTGCTTGGCCGTGTAATGGGCGGTAAAGGTGGCGACGTTATTTTGGCAACCTGCAAGCAGGTCATTTCTGAAGAATATCCTGAATTCGCAAACGTGGACATCGGTCTTCCCGACGAAAACAACCGTCGCGTAGGACAGAGTATCGCGGCGGCGTCCCTTCCTGCAAGCAAATAAGAAAACGTCCTTACAAAGGAGAAAAAACGTATGAAATGTTTCAAAAACGCAACCGTTTACGTAGACGGCGAAGGCTTAAAAAAGACAACCGTTTGCTTTGACGAAAACATTGAAAAAATTTCCCGTTGCGCCATTTCGGGCGCGGAAGAAATCGCCCTTCCCGAAGGCGCGGTGGTAATCCCTGGTTTTATTGACCAGCACATCCACGGCGCAGGTGGCTCGGACGGTATGGACGGCACGGTGGAAGATATTTCCATCATCGCCAACACCGTTGCTTCGGAAGGCACGACGTCTTTCTTGGTTACGACCATGACGCAAAGCCCCGAAAATATCACGAAGGCAATGAAAGCGGTGAAAGAATACCGTGAAAAAGACCCGAAAGACGGTGCAAGAGTGGTGGGTATCCACTTGGAAGGCCCGTTCATCGCGTCTGCGTTCAAGGGCGCACAGCCTTTGGAATACGTAAAAGCGCCCGATTGTAAGGCGTTTGACGAATACAACGAAGCCAGTGGCAACGCCATCCGTATCGTTACGCTTGCCCCCGAAGTAGACGGCGCAAAAGAATTTATCGCGCACTTGACAAAAAAGGGTATCGTAAGCTCTATCGGACATACGGGCGCAAAATATCCCGAAATCGCGGACGCAGTTTCGGTAGGCGCAGGCAACGTTACGCACACCTACAACGCGCAGACGGCGCTCCATCACCGCGAAATCGGTACGGTAGGTAGCGCGATGCTCATCGACGAGCTGAACTGCGAACTTATCGCGGATACGATTCACGTTTCCGTCCCTGCAATGCGCTTGCTCGTTAAAAATAAACCCCTTGACAAACTGACGCTTATCACGGACGCGATGCGCGCGAAGGGGATTCCCGACGGCGTAAGCGAACTTGGTGGACAAACGGTATACGTGAAAAACGGCGAAGCTCGTCTTGCGGACGGCACGTTGGCAGGAAGTGTTTTGCGTATGAACCGCGCCGTGCAAAATATGGTAGAAAAAGTAGGCGTACCTTTCACGCAAGCGGTGGATTACGCCACGATAAACCCTGCTAAAATGCTTGGTATCGACAACGAGGCAGGAAGTATCAAAGTTGGCAAACGCGCCGATTTCACCGTGTTAAACGCGGATTACGACGTAATTATGACCGTTCGCGGTGGCAACGTCGTTTACAAAGCGTAAAAAGTTTTAAGAGTATAAACCCTTGGACGAAACCGTCCAAGGGTTTTTCATATTATCCCGTTTTTCGTGCATAAAATAGGGTATAATGAAAAAGGTCTGAATAAAAATCGCAAAACACGAAAGAAATACTTTGAAAAAGCTAAAAAATATGCTACAATAGGAGAGAATACAATGGACGTAGTGTGCCGTTTTTCGAGTTATGCAGATTTTACGATGGAAAAACCTTTCGATTTGGCGAAACACAGTTCGATAGGGTGCGGTGGTTTTGCGGACGTCGTTTTTTATCCCAAAAGCGTGGACGAAACGGCTCGGCTTATCCAAAAACTCAAAGCGGACGATATTCCCTATTTCGTCGTCGGCAATATGACCAACGTCTTGCCTTTAGACGGCAGGTGCGAAAAAGCCATCGTTTGCTTAAAAAATTTAAGCGGTATCGTCATTGGCGAAGAAACGTTTGCGTACGCCGGCGTTTTGGGTGGTGCTTTGTTGCGCGCTTGCAAGGGCGCGGGCAAAAGCGGGGTCGAATTCCTAAAAGGAATTCCCTGTACGCTCGGCGGTGCGCTGTATATGAACGCGGGCGTCCGTGGGGCGTATATGGACGGCGTCGTTAGAAACGTTTTGGTGTTAAGAAAGGGCGAGAAACGCGTTTTGTCTTGGAAGGAGTGCGCGTTTTCGTACAAGCACAGCGTTTTTATGGACACGGACGATATTATTCTGGGCGCAACCTTGCACTTAAAAAACGCCGACGTTGAAGACGTGGAAGAACGGGAAAACGCGTATATGGAGCGACGCGCGCATTTGCCTAAGGGCAAAAGTATGGGCTGTGTTTTCAAAAATCCCGTCGGCGCGGTGGCAGGCGATTTGATAGAGAAAAGCGGACTGAAAGGCTTGCGCGTGGGCGGAGCGGTGGTGTCCGAAAAACACGCAAACTTTATCATCAACGACAAGTCTGCAACGGCAAAGGATATCGTTGCGCTGATTACGCTTATAAAAAACGCCGTGTATGCACAATACGGCGTGAAATTGGAAGAAGAAATACGTTATCTAACGTAAAGGAGAAGGGCTTTGATTTTAACGGGAGACTATCATACGCATACACCGTTTTCACACGGCAAAAACACGGTGGAAGAGAACGTGGCGCGCGCAAAAGAGCTGGGCTTAAAAGAGCTGGGCATTGCCGACCACGGCTTTTCGCACGTTGCCTTTGGGCTTCGCCGTCGTCAACTCAAAGACTACGTTTTTGCTTGCAAGAAGGCAGGTGAAAAATACGGGGTCAACGTGCTCGTCGGCATCGAAGCCAACGTCCTTGGCGCGTCGGGGAAAGCGGACTTAAAAACAAGCGATTTCGACCATTTCGATTTGTATCTTTGCGGAAAACACGTCTTTGTTTGGTATGATAAATTCTCCGATTTTTTGGGCTACGGTTGCAAAAATTTCCTATTCGATAAGTTTGGCAAAAAGCCGTCGGACAAGCTGATAAAAAGAAACACTTTTGCCTATATCCAAACGATAAAAAACAACCCGATTGACGCGGTTACGCACTTAAATTACCTTTGCCCTGCCAACGTTTTGGAAGTGGCGAAATGCGCCGCCGATTACGGCACGTATATCGAACTCAACGCCAAGAAAACGCACCTTAGCGACGACGAGCTTATGGAAATCGCGCTGAAAACGTCGGCAAGGTTTATCGTCGGATCGGACGCGCACTCGGCGGAAAGAGTGGGGGATTATAAGTTGGTGGAAGAACAACTTTCAAAACTCAATTTCCCTATGGACAGAATAGACAATATCGACGGCAGGACACCGTCCTTCCGTTTCAAAGCCTTTAAGGAAGGCAAATAAACGTATATGAACTTTACTTTGGACGTCAAAAAAGAAATTATGCACAAGGGTCTTGCATTGACTGACGACACCGTGGCGGAAAACACCGCGGGGATTTCCGCGTACTTAAAAACCAGCGGAAACGTCGGCGTCAAAGACGGCGTGCCTGCTTACTATTTCGTCAGCGAAACGGAAAAAGTGGCGGAATTTTTTATGCAAACTTTTTTGGAAACGTTCAGGATGGAATTGTTGGTTTCGCACGCGACGATGGATAAAATGAGCGGTAGGGACAAGTTGGTTTTACAATGCCCGTCGGATAGGACGGGAGAAGTCGTAAAAAAACTCAAACTCATCAAGCGCACGGGCACGTTACAAGAAGGGATTTCCCCGTCGCTGGTTTCTACGGAAGGGCGCGCGATTGCGTACGTACGCGGTGCGTTTTTGGGTGGTGGAAGCTGTATCCTGCCTTCCGACGACGGTAAGACGGGCTATCATTTAGAATTCGTGTTTGGCGAAAGGAAGACGGCGCGTGATTTTTGCGGACTGCTTTTATCGATGGACGTAATTGCCAAATTGACGGAAAGAAAGGAAAGTTTCGTCGTGTATATAAAGAGCAAGGAAATTATTTCCGATTTTCTTTCTTTAATCGGCGTAGAAACGGCGCTGAAAAAGTTTTCTCAACTTGTGCAAAAACGCGACAAAGCCAACAACGACAACCGTGCGCGCAACTGTATTGCAGGCAACGCGGATAAATCCGCAATTGCGTCGGTGAAACAAGTCGTAGCCATTAAAAAACTTATGCAAACGGCGGAATACGGCGAATTGAGCCCGGAATTGAAAAGTTTAGCCAAGGCGCGCGTTGCCAACCCTTCGAAATCGTTGCAAGAACTCGCCGATTATTTGGGGGTAAGCAAAAGCTGTCTAAACCACCGCTTACGAAAACTGATGGAACTTGCAAAAGACAAAGACGACGAACAGGAAAAGAGATAATTTAACGGAAGAATTATGACGGATTTTGTACACTTACATTTACACACGGAATACAGCTTGCTTGACGGCGCGGCGAAGGTAGACGACCTTATCGACCATCTCGTCAAAAACAACATCGACACCTGCGCGATTACCGACCACGGCAATATGTACGCGTCTTTGTATTTTGCCGAAGAGTGCGTCAAAAAGGGGATTAA
This sequence comes from Candidatus Scatosoma sp., assembly GCA_045660225.1. Taxonomy (GTDB): domain Bacteria; phylum Bacillota; class Clostridia; order Christensenellales; family Borkfalkiaceae; genus Scatosoma. Next base: position 12,280 of record JAZRDK010000018.1, on the reverse strand, counting down.
ATACATCATCGGTTGCGAATTGTACGCCGTTGACAACCACCTGGAAAAACGCCCTGGCAAAAACGAACACGTCGTTTTGCTTGCCAAAAATAAAACGGGCTATAAAAACATTGTAAAACTCGATTCGCTTTCGTATATCGACGGTTATTACGGCGGTAAACCGCGTATCAGCTACGATTTAATCAAACAATACCACGAAGGCGTCATTTGTCTTTCCGCGTGCTTGGCAGGGCGCATACCGCAACTTCTTTTGAAGGGCGACTACGACGGGGCGAAGGCTTGGGCGCAGGAAATGAAGGACGTTTTCGGCGACGATTTCTATATTGAAATTCAAGACCACGGCATTGCCGAACAAAAACAAATCACGCCCGAACTTATCAAGCTTGCGCGCGAACTGAACATCGGCTTGGTTGCCACCAACGACGTGCATTACATTGAAAAAGAAGACTGGGAAGCGCACGAAATTTTGCTTTGTATTCAAACGAAATCTACGCTCGCAAACCCCAAAATGCGTTTTGAACAGCACGAATTTTATATGAAGTCTGCGGACGAAATGAAAGAACTTTTCCATTACGTCCCCGAAGCGATTACCAACACGCGCGTTATTGCCGATAAAATTGAAGAACCGGTATTCGATATTACGCCCAAGGGCGACCCGATTCGCGATGCGTCCTTGATTCCTTTATATAAGCCCGAAGACGGCTCGTCTTCGCCCGATTATTTGACGCGTCTTACCTGGGAAGGTTTGCCCAAGCGTTACGCGGAAATTACCGAAGAAATCAAAGAGCGTGCAAATTACGAACTGGGCATTATTATCCGTATGGGCTTTGCGGACTACTTCTTAATCGTGTGGGACTATATCAACTGGTCGCGTTTACACGGTATTCCCGTTGGCCCTGGCCGTGGTTCGGGTGTAGGCAGTATCGTTGCGTATTCCATCGGCATCACGGACGTCGACCCGCTTAGATACGATTTGATTTTCGAACGTTTCTTAAACCCCGACCGTGTATCGATGCCCGACTTTGACGTCGACTTTTGTACGAAACGCAGGGCGGAAACGATTAAATACGTCCGCGAAAAATATCATCCTGAAAACGTAGCGCAAATCGTAACTTTCGGTACGCTTGCTTCGCGCGCCGTTATCAAGGACGTGGGCAGGGTTATGGGCGTGCCGTATTCGGTAACGGACAAGGTTGCAAAGCTTATGGACGGTAAATCGACCATAGGCGAGCTTTTGGGTAGGAAAATTGCTAAACTGGAAAGCCAGCTTGCCGACCCGAGCTTGAACGAAGAAAAACGTGCGGAACTTCAAAAGAAACTTGCCGAACAAAAACAGAAGAAAAACCCCGAATTCGTTGAAGTGTACGAAAGCAACGCCGAACTTCGCCAGGTTATCGATATGGGCTTAAAATTGGAAGGTATGCCCAAAAACACGTCCGAACACGCGGCAGGCGTCGTTATTTGCAACAAGGTGCTTGCCGATAACGTACCCTTGGCAAGAAACGGCGACGACATCGTTACGCAATTCGATATGAAAGAAGTCGAAGCGGTGGGTATGTTAAAGATGGACTTCTTGGCGCTTACCACGTTGACGGATATTCAAAACACGTTAGAATACATCAAGGAAGGCAAGGGGATTGACGTCAATTTCGACGAAATCGGCTTGGACGTTCCCGAGGCGTATCAACTTATTTCTTCGGGGGATACGGACGCCGTGTTCCAGCTTGAACAAGGCGGTATGAAAAAGTTCATGAAGGAACTGCAACCCAGCTGTTTGGAAGACTTGATTGCAGGTATTTCCTTGTACCGTCCCGGTCCTATGGACTTTATCCCCAAATACATTGAAAACAAGCATAACCCTGAAAAAGTCGTCTACGACACGCCTTTCTTAGAGCCGATTTTGAAAAATTCTTACGGCGTTATCGTGTACCAAGAACAGGTTATGCAAATTTTCCAACAGCTTGCAGGCTATTCGCTTGGACAAGCCGACCTTGTGCGTCGTGCTATGGCGAAAAAGAAGAAAAAAGAGCTGATGGAACAAAAGGACAAATTCATTTACGGCGCTCCCGAAGAAGGGATTTCGGGTTGTGCGTCAAAGGGTATCCCTGCGGAAGTCGCGGAAAAGATTTTCGGGGATATGGAAAGCTTTGCATCCTACGCCTTCAACAAATCGCACGCCGCGGCGTATGCTGTTATTGCGTACCGTACGGCGTATTTGAAACATTTCTACTTAAAAGAATTCCTTGCGGGTATCTTAAACGACCGTATCGACAAAATTGAAGAAGTCTCCAAGTACGTTATGTACATGAAGGAAAAGAATATCAAGGTCTTAGCGCCCGATATCAACAAATCCAAGGATATTTTCTGGGTAGAAGGCGATGGAATTCGAATTGGTCTTGGCGCGCTTCGTGGCGTAGGGCAAGAAGCGATTGCCGCCGTCATTAAAGAACGCGAAGACAACGGCTTATTTAAGGATTTTGCCGACTTTGCAACGCGTTGCTGTAAGCACGTGAATAAGCGTATCGTCGAAAGCTTGATTTACGCAGGCGCGTTCGATTGCTTTGGGTATAACCGCGCGCAAGTCGCCGCCGTTTACGAAGAAGTGTTGTCGCGTGTCGGCGCGTTGGAAAAGCAAAAAAACGGTATGCAAATGTCGTTGTTCGGCAGTGTTATCGAAGAAACGAAAATCGACGTACACTTCCCTAATATTCCCGAATACGAAACGATGGAACGTCTTTCTAAGGAAAAATCCGTTCTCGGCGTATACGTCAGCGGACACCCGTTTGAAAAATTCTTGCCCTATTTCAAGGACAAAACGTTCAACTGCTCGATGCTTAGCGCGTACACGGAAGACGAAGAAAACGGGGTAAAGACGTACACTGAACTTTCCGACGGTCAACCGGTGTCGATGGGCGGTATGATTTCCGCGTACAAAAAACTGAAAACGCGTAGTGGCTCGTTTATGGCGTTCGTTACCGTGGAAGACTTGTACGGCTCGGTAGAGTGCGTATGTTTCCCGAAGGTGTACGACAAAATTCGTAGTTTCTTAGACGCGGATAGGGTGGTTTCTATTACGGGTAAATTGAGTATCGACGCGGAAAAAGAACCTGCGATAATCGTCGATAAAATGACGGAATTTTCTGTGGACGATGCGGTGCAATCGCCGTCTAAAACGACGGAACGCCCCGGAAACGTCGCGCCCGTTTCGCCGACGAAACAAAGGGAAGACTATAAGGCGCTTTGGCTGAACGTTTCCGATTTGGACGACGAAGACGTTGACGAGTTGCTTGAAACGATTGCTTATCACGAAGGGGATTTGCCTGTATATCTCGTTCGTAACGGCAAAAAAATGCTTTGCTCGCAAAGAATTTCGCCCACGAAAGGCTTGCTTGCAGAACTTTACGGGTTCTTGTCCGAAAATTGTATAAAACTTGTCTAAAAAGTCGAAAAAAACCGTTAAAAAGATTTGTTTTTTTCAAAACTTTTGCTATAATATATACGTTAGTGAGAAATTCGATATAGAGGTGAACAAATTATGAAGCGTATTGGTTTGTTAACGAGTGGCGGTGACGCCCCTGGTATGAACGCTGCAATTCGTGCAGTCGTTCGTTCGGGCTTATATTTTGGTATGGAAGTATTCGGGATTGAGCGTGGTTACGCTGGTCTTATCGAAGATACGGTTGTTCCTATGGAAATGCGTAGCGTTTCCAACATCGTGCAATGTGGCGGTACGAAATTGCGTACGGCAAGATGTATGGAAATGTTGACCGTAGAAGGACAGAAAAAAGCAGTAGAAACGTTGGATAGACACGGCATTGAAGGGTTGGTTGTCATCGGTGGCGACGGTTCGTTTAGAGGCGCGGAAGCTTTGTCGCGTGACTACGGTGTGCCTACCATCGGTATTCCCGGCACGATTGACAACGACTTGGAATACACCGACTATACGCTTGGTTTTGATACGGCGGTAAACACCTGTCTTGACATCATCAATAAGCTCCGTGACACGATGACTTCGCACGAACGTGTTTCCGTCGTCGAAGTTATGGGTAGACGTTGCGGTGACATCGCGTTGTACAGCGGTATCGCGTCGGGTGCGGAAATCATCGTCGTGCCTGAAATCGCGTTCAATATGGAAGAAATTGTTACGCGTATCAACCGTTCGCGTTCGCATGGTAAACACTCTAACATCATCGTCGTTGCAGAAGGCGTTATGAGCGCGGAAGAATTTGCAAAGCGTTTGCAGGCTGGCACGGAACACTCCGTACGTCCCACCTGTATCGGTCACGTTCAGCGTGGTGGATCGCCTTCGATGGCGGATAGAATGCTCGCGGCGCAGTTTGGTAACAAAGCCGTACGCTTGTTGAACGAAGGCGTAGGCAACCGCGTTGTTGGTATTCGCGATAATCATATCATCGATATGGACATTATCGAAGCCGTTTCTATGAAGAAGAAATTCGACTACGAATTATACGAAACGTTACAAATGATTTCTATGTAAAAGAAAGACCGCTTGAAAAAGCGGTTTTTTTACGGAAAATATTTTTAAGAAAAATTCCGTTTGCTATTGAAATGTCGACGGTTTTATAATATAATAATTATGCACGGAAACACCGTGTGGGGGAAGATAGGGTATGATATTAACGGTTTGTATGAGTCCTTGCGTCGACGTGACGATAGAGCTTGACGCGTTAAACGTCGGCAAGACCAACGTCGTCAAGGGGAAATCGCTGTCGCTTGGCGGTAAGGCGCTCAACGTAGCGGTTGGCGTTGCAAGGCTCGGTGTGGACGTACGCGCTACGGGCGTTATGTACGACGACAACGGCTATATGTTCGAAAACGCGTTCAAGCGCGAAGGGGTTTTGCATACCTTTGCTTGGTGTCAAGGCAGGGTGCGCGAAAATTATAAATTTATCGACAATCGTTCTATGCTCACCGAAGTCAACGACGTTGGCGAATCCATCAGCAAGGAAAAGGCGGAAGAAGTGCTCGCGCTCGTTCGTAGGCTGTCTGCTGATAGTGGGGTTACCGTCCTTTCAGGCGGTTTGCCTCGCGGTATCAAGGACGAGTTTTACGGCGAGCTTGTTCGTGCGGTGGACGCGCGTTCGCTAAAGGTTGTGGACGCGACGGGCAAACGCTTGTTTTCCGCGATTGAACAGGGCGTGGATTTGGTGAAACCGAACTTGGAAGAGTTGGAAAACGCGATGGGTCGCAGGATTACGGACAAAAACGAAATGCTCTCCGCTTGTTACGAGCTGATTGATAGGGGCGCAAAACGAGTCCTGTTGTCGCTGGGCAGAAAAGGCGCGGTGATTACGGACGGTACGCGGAATTTCTACGGCAGAAGTATCAACGTTGCCGTCAATTCCACGGTAGGTGCAGGCGACGGTATGGTGGCGGCGGCGTCCGTTTTGTTGGAAAAGGGCGCGGATTTGAAAGACTTGTTGCTTGCCGGTATTGCAGGCGGTACGGCGGCGGTTATGACGGTGCACGAACATACCTTTGAAAAAGCGACGTACGAAGAAGTATTGTCGACGCTGTCCGTGAAAGAAATATAAAATACAGTACTTTTTTTCAAAAATTTGCATACAATACAATATCGTCTAAAAAGTCGCTTCGCGCAAGTGCTTGCGCCGAGTGTACGCAACTTACAAAAGGTCGGAAAAGACTTTGTGTACAGAAAAAAGACGATACAAAGGAAAAACGGTAAGGCGCTTTGCAACGCTGTTTGCAAAGGCGCAAAACCGTAGGTTTGAAAATAACAAAAAACCGCGGCGTGCGTCGCGGTTTCCTTTTTGTAAAAAAGCCGAGAAAAAAGTGTCGAAATTGCTCGAAAAGTATTGATAAATTTTTTAAGATTCGTTATAATAAAGACGTGGTGGCAATTTGCCTTCCGCGTGCATATAATAAAAGGAGTGGAGTTATGGATTTTCAGGCTCAGCAAAAAAAATTCGACGATATTAAGTGGTTTGACAGTATCATTGCCGGCGAAGACAGATGCGGTACGTACGATTTTTGCGCCGTTTGCGACAAGGAAGAAGAATATCCTTGCGCGCGTTCTGCGTATAAATTTAGAAAAGCTCCCGTTCGCGTGGCAAAACTTCCTATTCGCTTTGAAATCGTTAAATAAGGTGTTTTGATGAAAAAAACGGAAAAGTATATTTTGGCGTTGCTTTTAATCGTCTTCGGTGTTGCGTTCATCGTCTTAAAAACGAAATTTATCGGCGTTTTGACGACGGTGTTCGGCGTGGCGTTGGTTACGCTGGGGGTGTTGGACGTCATAAAAGGCACGTTGCCGACTGCCCTTTTGAAAATGCTTTTCGGTTTGATTGTCGCCGTATGCGGTTGGTTTTTGGTGGAAGCGGTGTTCTACGTAATCGCCGCGTGCTTGCTTGCGCTTGGCGGATACGTTTTTTATAAAAGATTGCAGGAAAACCATTGCGACGACGGACTGTTCTCTCTTATATGCGCGTATGCCTTGCCTACCGTATCGATTGCCGTCGGCGTGCTTTTGCTCATTCATCAAACCGCGCTTATGAACGTTATTTTTGTCCTTTGCGGACTGTTGACCGTGCTTGCAGGCGTCACGCTCTTTCTTTGCACGGCGCAAGACGAAGACTAAAAAAACTCGATATGCACGCACCCGGTTGGGTGCGTTTTTTCTTGTTCAAATTCGCCTTAAAAAACGATTTTTTTCGAAAAAGATAAAAATTTATCGATTTAACGATTAAAAAATAATTTGAACGGCGGTTAAGCATTTGGCGTAGGGGAAAAATTGTGTTATAATAGAGTAGTAATAATGCGCGTATTGCGCGTCTACACTCGAAAAAAACAAAAAATGGAGATATCAGTATGAACAACAAAGTTACTATTATCGGCGCGGGCTCGGTAGGCGCTACCGTAGCGTACACCCTGGTAGCAACCGGTTCGGTTGCGGAAATCGTTTTGATTGACGTTAACGTTGAAAAAGCGAAAGGGGAAGCAATGGACATTAGACAGTCCACGCCTTATCTGCATCCCGTAAAAATTTACGCAGGTACGTACGAAGACGCGGTCGGCTCGGATATCGTTATCGTGACTTCGGGCGTAGGCAGAAAACCTGGTCAGTCGCGTATTGACCTTACGCAAACCAACGTAAACATCTTAAAGAGCATTGCGCCTCAAATCGTGAAATATGCACCCGACGCTTTGTACGTGTTCGTTGCAAACCCCGTCGACGTATTGACGTACGTGTTCTGCAAAATCACGGGCGTACCTTCAAACCGCGTTATCGGTACGGGTACGACGCTTGACAGTATCCGTTTAAGAACGCGCCTTTCCGAACTTTATTCGGTAAACCAAAAACAAGTTCACGCTTACGTTTTGGGCGAACACGGCGACTCTTCCTTCGTGGCTTGGTCGACGGCGGATATTTCCGGCGTACCCCTTGCGGAATACGAAGACACGCTTACGGACAAAAACGTATTGAAAGTTACCCCTTACGACCGTGCGGAAGTGGAAGAATACGTCAAGAAATCGGGCGGTCAAATCATTGCAGGTAAAGGCGCAACCTTCTACGGCATCGCTGCCAGCGTAAAACAAATCGTGGACAGCATCTATTCCAGCGCGTACACGATTTTGCCCGTATCGACGGTATTAAACGGCGAATACGGTATTTCCGACGTAGCCCTTTCTACGCTTTGTGCAATCGGTAACGAAGGCGTGGTAACGACGCTTACCCCCAAACTTTCCGACGAAGAAATGGAAAAGATGAGAAACAGCGCGGACGTTTTGAAAAACGTTATCGCACAAATCGAAATTTAACAAACGGAGAAAAAAGAAATGGAATATCGTATTGAGAAAGACACGATGGGGGAAATGAAAGTCCCTGCAGATAGATATTGGGCGGCACAAACGCAAAGAAGTTTTCAAAATTTCCGTATCGGTACGGAAGTTATGCCCCGTGAAATCACGCGCGCGTTCGGCGTTTTGAAAAAGGCGGCAGCGCTTGCAAACTACAACCTTGGCAAGCTCCCCGAAGAAAAGAAAAACGCAATTTGCTCGGCTTGTGACGAAGTGATTTCGGGCGAACTCAACGGACACTTCCCGCTCGTTGTATGGCAAACGGGTAGCGGTACGCAATCGAATATGAACGCAAACGAAGTTATCGCAAACCGCGGCAACGAAATTGCAGGTCAAAAATTGTTGCACCCCAACGACGATATTAACAAGAGCCAAAGTTCCAACGACACCTTCCCCACGGCAATGCACATTGCCGCAGTGGTTGCAATCGAAGACGATTTGTTCCCTGCAATGGACAAATTGATTGCTACGTTAAAGCGTTTGGAAGCGGAAAACGAAGGCATTGTAAAGAGCGGTAGAACGCATCTTCAAGACGCAGTTCCCATCGCGTTCTCGCAGGAAATCAGCGGTTGGACGAATATGGTGGAAAAGACGAAGGCTCAGCTTACGCTTGCGCTGGACGGTTTGAAAGAACTTGCGCTTGGCGGTACGGCGGTTGGTACGGGCTTGAACGCGCCTAAGGGTTTTGCGGAAGAAGTTGCAAAACAGGTCAGCGCGCTTACCGGCAAAACCTTCGTTACGGCGGAAAATAAATACCACGCCTTGACGGCTAAGGACGAGCTTGTGTTTGCACACGGCGCATTGAAGGCGCTTGCTTGCAACCTTATGAAAATTGCCAACGACGTGCGTTGGTTGGCAAGCGGTCCTAGAGATGGTTTGGGAGAAATCTTCATCCCTGAAAACGAGCCTGGCTCTTCGATTATGCCTGGTAAAGTCAACCCTACGCAATGCGAATCGATGACGATGGTTGCCGTACAAGTTATGGCGAACGACGTTGCGGTGGGCGTAGGCGCGTCGCAGGGCAATTTCGAACTCAACGTATTTATGCCCGTCATCATTTACAATTTCTTGCAATCGGTACGTTTGCTTGCGGACGGCATTACGTCGTTTGAAGAAAACTGCGTAACCGGTATTAAGGCAAACAAAGAAAAGATGCACCACAACCTTTACAACTCCTTGATGCTCGTTACCGCGCTCAACCCTTACATCGGTTATGAAAACGCGGCAAAGACGGCAAAGAAGGCGTACAAGGAAAACATTTCCTTGAAAGAAGCGTGCGTTGCGCTCGGTTTCTTGACGGCGGAAAAATTCGACGAAGTCTTCCGTCCCGAAGAAATGGCGTATCCCCACAACTAACAAACGATAAGCGAAATAAGGTAGATATTGATATGAAAATCAGTTATTATCCCGGTTGTACGCTGAGAACGAAGGCGAAGGAGCTGGATACGACGGCTCGTCTTTGCGCGGAGGCTTTGGGCGTAGAAATGGTGGAAATTGAAAATTGGCAATGTTGCGGTGCGGTCTATCCTATGGCGACGGACGAAATCGCAACCAAGCTCTCTGCGGTGCGCGCGCTGAACGACGCGAAACAAAACGGCGGCAAGCTGTTGACGCTTTGTTCGGCTTGCCACAACGTCATCAAGCGTACCAATGAAGATATGAAGGCGGACGGCGATATTTGTTTCCGCGCCAACAACTATTTGAACTTTGACGAGCCGTACAAGGGCGAAACGGAAGTTTTGCATTATCTTGAAATGCTGAAAAACGTGGTTGGTTTCGACGCGATTAAAAAGGCGGTTGTAAAACCCTTAAATCGTAAAATCGGCGCGTATTACGGTTGCTTGCTCCTTCGTCCCAGCGGTGTTATGGCGTTTGATAATCCCGAAAATCCTACGATTATCGAAGATTTCATCCGCGCCATCGGCGGTACGCCCGTCGTTTATCCGTTTAGAAACGAGTGTTGCGGTGCGTACGTTGCGTTGAAAAACGCAGACTTGCCCAAACAAAAGAGCCGTAAAGTACTTACCAGCGCAAAAGAAAAGGGCGCGGAAGAAGTGATAACCGCTTGTCCGCTTTGCTTGTACAACTTGCAAAGAAACGGCGATGATATTCTTCCCGTGAAATACTTTACCGAACTGTTGGCGGAAGCCTTGGGGGTACAGCAATGACGAAAGAAGAACGCATTGAAAATTTGAAAACGCTCAGTGGCACGGACGTAAGAAAGTGTATGAAATGCGGTAAATGCTCCGGTCGTTGCCCCGCGTTTAAGGAAATGGACGTGAAACCCCACCAGTTCGTAACCAAGCTTGCCCAAGGCAGAATTGAAGAATTGCTTGAAAGTAAATCTATTTGGAACTGTCTTTCGTGCATGGCTTGTGTCGAGCGTTGTCCAAGAGGCGTTGCGCCGGCTGCGGTTATCGAAGCGGTGCGTGATACGGTGGTTAGGATGCAGGGTGCAAACGGAATTAAGGCAGAAGAAATTCCGCCGATCGTAGACGAGTTTATCCCTCAACAACTGCTCGTAAGCGCGTATAGAAAGTATAACAAGTAACCCACCCGAAGGGATTCGGTAGAAGAACGAAAATAAAAAGAGAGTGTACAATATGCAAAGAATAGGTGTATTTATTTGTTGGTGCGGAAGTAATATTTCGGCGACGGTAGACGTAGTAAAGGTTGCGGAAGTTATCAAAAACGAACCGGGCGTCGTGTTTTCCGCAAACTATCAATATATGTGCTCGGAAAACGGGCAACAGCTTATTAAACAGGCGATTAAAGAACACAACTTGACGGGCGTCGTCATCGGCTCTTGCTCGCCTCGTATGCACGAAAATACCTTCCGTAAAGCCGCGGAAGAAGCGGGTCTTAACCCGTATATGGTCGAAATTGCAAACATCCGCGAACATTGCTCGTGGATACATAAGGATATGGACGAAGCAACGGAAAAAGCGGTGATTCTCGTCCGTACTGCAATTGCGAAGGTGAAATTAAACGCGCCTTTGACGGCTGGCGAAAGCCCCGTTGTAAAACGCGCGCTCGTTATCGGTGGCGGTATTGCCGGTATCCAGGCGGCGCTCGACATCGCGGACGCAGGCTTTGAAGTCGACATCGTGGAAAAGAACGCGACCATCGGTGGCCGTATGTCGCAAATCGACAAAACGTTCCCCACGCTCGACTGTTCGGCTTGTATTTTGACGCCGAAGATGGTGTACTGCGCGCAACACGAAAAAATCGACATCCTTTCCTATTCGGAAGTAGAAGAAGTGAAAGGTTTCGTTGGTAATTTCAACGTTAAAATCCGTCGCAAGGCGAGATACGTTGACGAAACGAAATGTACGGGCTGTAAAGTTTGTATGGAAAAATGTCCTTCGAAGAAGGGTCTTAACGAGTTCAATATGAACTTGAACAACCGTCCTGCAATCTATATCCCGTTTGCGCAAGCCATCCCCAACGTTGCCGTCATCGACCCGACGCAATGTTTGAAGATGAAGACGGGCAAATGCGGTATTTGTCAAAAATTCTGTGGCGTAGGCGCAATCGATTACGAACAGAAAGACACGTTTATCGACCGTCAGTACGGCGCAATTGTGGTTGCGACCGGCTTTAAGCCCATCGACCTTGACAATTTCAACGAATTTGGCTATCAAGATAATAAGGACGTTATCACGTCGCTTGAGCTTGAAAGATTAATGAACGCAGCCGGTCCTACCAACGGTGTATTGCTTCGTCCTTCCGACGGCGAACATCCGAAGGTGGTTACCTTTATTCAATGCGTAGGCTCGCGTGATACCAGCGGTTGCGGTAAACCGTACTGCTCGAAGATTTGCTGTATGTACACGGCAAAGCACGCTATGTTGATTCGTGAAAAATACACCGACACCGAAGTACACGTATTCTACATCGATATTCGTACGCCGGGCAAAAACTACGACGAATTTTATCGTCGCGCGGTAGAACAGTACGGCGTAGATTATATCAAGGGTATGGTCGGCAAAGTCTACAACGAAAACGGTAAATTGATGGTACAAGGCTCTAACCTTATCGACAACGAACAGGTAACCATCGCGTCCGACCTTGTCGTTTTGGCAACGGCAATCGAACCCGAACCTTCGGTTAGAAAAATCGCTACGTTGCTTACGGCAAGTATCGACACCAACAACTTCCTTACCGAATCGCACGCAAAACTCCGTCCCGTAGAAAGCCCTACGGCAGGCGTATACCTTGCAGGTGTCTGCCAAGGCCCTAAGGATATTCCCGAAACGGTTTCGCAGGCGTCTGCTTGCGCGGCAAAGGTTATCGGCTTGCTTGTAAAAGACAAGCTTAAGACCAACCCTTGCGTTGCAATCCCCAACGAAACGATGTGTAACGGTTGCAGTCAATGCGCTAACGTTTGTGCATACGGCGCAATTACGTACGCCGATAAAGAATTCCGTCTTGGTGGCGG
>JAZRDK010000017.1:0-6435 GCA_045660225.1 Candidatus Scatosoma sp. | reverse complement strand
ACGGTATACTTGCCTACGCATCCTACGTTGGCAGAAGGTATCCACTGGATGCAACAGGGCGCGCAAATCGGTTCGACTTCGCCCATCGCTTTGTCGGGTGTATTCGTATTGACGGTTCCCGTGCTCGTGCTCTTCCTTTGTTTCCATAAACGTTTGATGGGCAACCTTACCATCGGTGGGGTAAAGGGCTAATTTGGCGAAAACTATATTCCATATTATATATTAAGGAGGAATTATGAAACTTAGAAACAAAATCATCACGCTTTGCTCGGCGGCAATTCTCGTCGTCAGCGCTGTGTTCGGCGTTGGTTTCTCGATAAGCAACGCAAACGCAGAAGAGTGGTCGACTAGCGTTGAAGAGTGGGTATGGGAAGACGAGTACGAATACGCGTCTACCTTCAAAGTACCTGCATATACGGTGAAGGAAGGCGACGTTTCGGTAGACGCGACGTCCGTCGTTACCTATCCCAACGGCAAAACGACGACGGAAACGACGATTATTTTGGACGTGGAAGGTCGTTACACCGTTACGTACTACGCAAGCGTTGACGGTAAGGAATATTCTATCAGCGAATCGTTCGTGGTAAAATACGCGCCTTTCTATATTCACGACTCGAAGAGTTCGGTTGTACAAGGCGTGTACACCGGTCATAGCGCGGACGAGCCTGAAAATGAAAAATTCCCGCACTCGGGTTTAATCGTGCGTCTTGCAAAGGGCGACAGATTGGACTTTACGAAAATTTTGGACGTAAACGATTTGTCTTCGAAGACGTCGCTTGTTGAAGGGTTCGTAACCCCCGACTCGTACAGAGTCGCTGATTTCGAACGCGTTATGATTACGCTTACCGACATCGTAGACCCGTCCGTTTACGTGGACGTAGAAATCAACCGTTGGTGGATGACGTCGTATCACACGGGTAAAGCAAATTCCTTCGTTATGGCAGGCGCTAACGGGCAAGATATGGTCGGGTATGAACCTGGTAAAGGTTTGCACATCAACGACGGCGTAGGTACGCCGATTACGCACACCTTCGAGGCTTGCGGTTACCTTTCCAACGGCGTCGTTTCGATGAGCTGGGGCAATTCCAACACCCCCCTTGCACCGATTAGCCCTTCGCGTGGGCCTTTCAAGATTTCCTACGATAACGCCAACAAACAAGTCTACGCAAACGGCGGACTTGTCAGCGATTTGGACAGCGTAGATTACTATAAAGACTTGTGGAGCGGTTTCCCCAGCGGTAAAGTACGTCTTTCGGTATGGGCAAACGACTACTTATCGCCTACGGCAAACTTCTGTTTGACGCAGTCGATTGCAATGCCCGACCTTTTTGCGACGGGCTTTGAAGAAACCGATCCTCCTAAAATTACCGTAGACACCGACTACGACGTAATGCCCGAAGGGCAAATCGGCGTACCGTACGCAGTGCCCACGGCAACGGCGTTTGACGACTATTCGGGCGTGATTGACGTAGAAATCGGCGTTTGGTACAACTACGAATCGTCGCAACCCGTATCCGTATCCCTTATCGACGGCAAATTCACGCCGACGAAAAACGGGTATTATAGCATCGTGTATAGGGCGGTGGACGCTATGGGCAACCTGGCGGAATACATCCTTCCCGTACACGCGGGTAACCCGATTCCTAAATTGACGGTTGCAAACCCTGCAAACGTGCCTACGACGGCGTTGCTTGGACACGAAATCGTGGTAGAACAACCCACGATTACGGGTGGCGCAGGTAAAAAGGTTTGCGTCGTAACCGTAAAAGGTCCTGAAGACGAAACCGCGCAAGCGATTGCGGATGGATTTATACCCGACGTTACGGGTAAGTGGGTGGTTACGTATACGGTAACCGACTACTTGAACAACGTAGCAACGTCCAGCTTTGAAGTGGACGCAACCCCTGGCGCAGACCCGTTTATTTACGACACGCCCGTACTGCCCCAAGTGCTTATGAGCGGTATCGAATACGTATTGCCGAATATCACCGCATACGATTATTCGACGGGTAGATGCGTAGAAAAGCCTTGCGACGTCAAAGTAAAAATCGGCAACGAAGAAAAATTGATGAAGGCAGGCGATAAGTTTGTGCCTACGGTTACGGAAAACGGTCAAAAGGTATCGCTTACCTATTTCAGCGGAAACGTTTCCTTGGAAACCATCGAAGTTCCTTGCGTTATCATTAGAGTTACGGAAGGCACGAAAGATAACGTAAAAGTACAAAATTATTTCTACGGCGAAAACTTTACGTTTAAGACGACGGACGACAATGGTAAAAAATATAAGGGTATCAAATTGGAGGCAACTGCGGACGGCGACATCAGCTGGACGTTTGCCAACCCCCAACTTGCGGACACCGTTGCCATCAAACTTTCGTCCATAAAGGGCGTTGTTCGTTATAAAGGTATCACGTACACGCTTACGGACACGCAAAACCCTGAAGAAAAGGTTACGCTTACGATAGAAGCAAAAGGCACGGGCGTTATCGTTAGAAACGGGGCGATGGAAGTACAGGCTGCCGTCGATTTAAGTAAGGATAGCGTCTTCGAATTCAAGTACGCGAAAGGCAGACTTTATTTCGGCGACAATACGAACTTCGGCGTGGCAACCTACGACAACGGCGAAACGTTCAACGGGTTCTCGTCCGACAAAGTGTTTATGAGCGTAACGTTGGACAACGCACGCGCGGGTGCGGGCTATTTAATTCAAGAAATCACGGGCTCGTCGATTACGGAAAGAGAAACGGATAGAAGCGACCCGAACTTCGCGATTCTCGGCGATGCAGGCGGTACGTACTCGATTAACACGACGTATACGTTAGCCCCTGCCGTTGCAGGCGATACGTTTGCGGCAAATACGTCGCTTGTTGGAACGGTGAGAGACCCTGACGGCGAAATCGTCGTTGATAAACAGGGCGTTAAGCTGGAAAACGTCGACGCAAGCAAAGCGTATATGATTGAGCTTACGAAGTATGGTCGTTATACGGTGGAATACGTAGCGAAAGAAGTCGATTGGTTCGACGGTGAAAAGAAATTCGTCAACTACGTATTCGTTATGGACGAAATTGCGCCTACGGTGCAGGTAACCAGCGATTATACGAAGACGGTGAAAGTGGGCGAAACCATCATCATCCCCAACTTCAAGGTGTCCGACAATTTGACGGCGGAAGAAGAGTTGACGATTGATAAGATGATTTTGAACCCTACCGGCAGAACGATGCGTTTGCCTGCTTCGTCCAACTCTTTGGTTGCGATGTACGAAGGCAAATATCAAATCACGATTATGGTAAAAGACGCTTACGGCAACGTAGCCACGATTTATCTTGGCGTTGAAGTGACGAAGTAAGGAGGTAAAGGTATATGAAATTGAAAAAATGGTTAGCCTGCCTTTTGGCTTGTGTTTCGGCGTTCTCGATGTTTGCTTGTGGTGAAGACGAAACGAGCTCCAGCTCGTCCGATGCAACGTCCAGCGAAGAAAGCGGTTCGACGACGGGTATTCCCGACGCGAAAAACCCGCAAGACGACTACGTTGAAGTACAAGCAGGTCAAGAATTTTTGCACGAAGTCAACGTGGACTACAACAGTCCCGCAAACAGCACGTTTGTAAAAAATGAACAGTCCGATTATAAGTTTGTTTTAGGAGACAGCACCGCAAAAGAAGGTATGGCGTTTGTCAGCAGACACGTTACCTTGAAGACGGGTTGTATTCTTCCCGAAGCGCAACTTTCTTCCGTAAACGACCTTTCCGAAAACTCTACGTACATCTTCTTCGGTTGTGAAGATTTGTACAAGCAAGCGTTCGGTGAGGACTCTATGCCCGATTACGATAAAATCGCGCATACCGGTTACAGCATTAAAACGTACGGCAAAAACGTATTCGTACAGGCGTACGGTTTGCAAGGTTATCAACTCGGCTCGATTTGTCTTCTCCGTCAACTTTTAGGTTTCGACGTCATTTCGACGAACGTCACCATCTACGAAAAGGACGGTAGCGTCTTGCCTAAGATGGACATTTTGGAAAGACCTGACTACGACTATCGTCAAATCGACAAGGGTAAAATACTTGGCGATACGACGTACGGTTTCGGTTTGACGGATAGCAACTCGTTGTTTATGAGCACCGGCTATTCGTGGATGCACAACGTAATCGACTACATCGGTTATGACAAATTGCTTGGCCGTGGCGACCCTGCAGTTGCGGAAGAACATCCGTACTGGTTCTCGGAAGATTTGGAAAGAGCGCAGGCTTGCTTTACGGCGCGTGGCGACAAAACGGAATACGACTTGATGGTGCAAAAATATGCGGACCACGCACTTGCAACCGCGTTGAAAAACCCGACCGTTGAAAACGTCGTTATCGGACAGATGGACGTTATCGGTGGCGACCGTGACGCGCGTTGCGGTTGCGATGCTTGTGACGCTTCCGTTGAACACTACGGTACGTTGGCAGGCGCGATGCTTTCCTTCATCAACGACGTTTCGAAAAAGGTAGACGCATACCTGGCGTCGCCCGAAGGCATTGCGGAACACGGCGAAAACAGAATTTTGCACATATTGATGCTCGTATATGGTCAAGCGATTCGACCTCCCGTTGAAATGACCGAAAACGGTACGTACGCGCAAGACAGCAACGGTTTTGGTATTCCAAGAGAAAGAGTATATCCTGCGAGAAATGCGGACGGTGGCATTACGCTTGAACCCGTAATTGACCCTGATACGCAGGAAACGCAGATATTGGTTGCCGGCGAAAACGTAGAATTCTTCTACGCAGGTGCATCGGCAAACTACGTGCATACCTTCGACGAACCTGAAAACGATTCCTTCTCGGCAATGGTTGAAGGTTGGGCAGGTCTTGGCGGTTCGTTCTACATTTGGGCGTACGAAATCAACTTCTATAATTATATGTATCCGTACAACAGCTACGACTCGATGCTTGGTAATATGAAATATTTCAAGAAAATCGGGGCGGCGCACTTGTTCTACCAAGGCATGGGCGAAAACACTTATCCCACGGCGTTCGACACCCTTCGTTCGTACATCTGTTCGAAAGGTTTGTTCGACACCAGCGTGAAATTTGAAGACGTCGTACGTAAGTTCTTCAAATACCAGTTCGGCCCTGCAGGCGAAATCATGGAAAAGTATTTCTGGGAAGTAACGCAACACCTTCGCTCGAAGGAATCGATTACGGGTGGCGGTATCCACTCTAACCAGCTTACGAAAACGGAAGTTTGGCCGGAAGGCTTGATTCGTCACTGGATGACGATGTTTGAACAAGCATGGCAGGAAATTGAAGACGTGAAGAAGACGGACCCTGAACTTTGGAAGGTGTACGATATCAACCTTACGGCAGAATCCTTCTTCCCCAGATTCGTGCTTTGCACGGAATATGCGAATTCGTTCACGAGAACGGAACTTATGAATTTGCGTACGGCGTTTAGAGACGATTTCTTGTACAAGTGTGGCAACGTAACGCACAAAGAACACCACACGATTGACGCGCTTTTTAGTACGTGGGAATTCAACGATTAACGGCAGGGGGAAAACGCAATGAAAAATAAGAAATTTTTAATGAGTATCCTTTCCGTATGTATGCTTGCAAGTTGCGCCTTTGGCGTAGCTTGTAGAGACGGCGAAGAAGACGTTTCGTCTTCAGACAATACGTCCAGCGTAGAAGCGCCTTCGTCCAGTGATTCGGGCACAGGTGCGCCTGAAACGGAAAGCAAAGTCCGCGTAACCCTTGACGAAACGTCCTTGACGATGCAAGTGTACGACAAGGCAACCTTGACGGCAACCGTTAGAGAATCGGAAGGCGTCGTTTTATGGACGACGTCCGACGCGTCCGTTGTCACCGTTGAAAACGGCAACTTGTACGCAGTCAAGGAAGGCACGGCAACGATTACGGCTACGGTGGAAGGCGTCAGCGCCACTTGTACGGTTACCGTTGGCCATCCTACGACCGCGCCCGTGCTCGTCTTTGCAGACGACGTACGCGTCAACGTAAGAGGCACGTTCGAAGCGGAAATGAAGGCGACCTGGAAAGGCGAAGAAATTGCGGAAAAAATCAACTACACCGTAGATTTGGTGGGTGCAAGTGGTGTCGCAGGTCTTTCGATTGACAACGAAACGGGTACGTATAAAGTAACGGGTATCAAAGCGGGTACGACGACGTATCGTATTTGCGCGACCATCCGTGGCGTTTACGTCAACAAGGACGTAACGATTACGGTATACGGCGAAGACAATATTATCGTTGCAAACAACACGGATTTCATACCTGGAAACGGCTACTACGAAGTCAACGTTGCCACGGCGAATATCGACGGCTACGTAGACAGTACGGCGCTTGATTTCTCCGTGTACGTAAAAGGCAAGGAAGTGAAGGACGCGCAGTTGACTTGGAAGACGAGTTTGCCCAGTTTCAACTCGACGATTGTG
>JAZRDK010000016.1:0-9488 GCA_045660225.1 Candidatus Scatosoma sp. | reverse complement strand
TGGCCTCCGACTTCGCCGTTCTCATCAAAAAAGCGAGCGCGCGCACGCGCGAATTGTCCGCGAAGGTTGAATACGTCAGTTACAACTTTTTAGAAGAAGATTTCAACGCGTTTCCGCTTGTAATGCGCGGTGTCTACGGGCAACGACTGGGCGCGATTATCAACGCCTTTGAAACGGTCAAAGATACGACCAACGATTTGTCGGACACTCGACTTGTTTTTTTGTTCAACGCCCTACTTGCGGAACTGCGTTTCCAAATCGAGCAGGAAAAAGAAACGGACGTCGTAAGACTTATTAAAAAATACGTACACGAGCATTTGACCGAAAAAATTTCTTTGTCCAACCTTTCCAAAGCCGTCTTTTTTTCCGTCCCCTATATCGAAAAAACGTTTAAGGCGGAAACGGGGTTGTCGATTATGTATTACGTCATTAAAGAACGGCTTTCGTTGGCGAAAAACCTGCTCCTTGATAACACGTCCGCATTAAAAGACGTCGCGCAAAAGTGCGGTTTTTCCGATTATAATTTCTTTTGCCGAACGTTTACAAAACACGTAGGTTGTACGCCTTCGGCGTATAGGAAAGCGTACCGCCCAACCGTTAAATAAGTTTACTTATCAAAAGAAAAAGCCCCGTTTGACACGGGGCTTTTCTTTTTTTAGTTTAGTCTTCCAAGCCTTCGTTAAGCTTTGCAAGCAACGAATCAAGGTCTTCGCCGTGAACGGCAACCGCTTCTGCAACCGTTTCGCCGTGCGCCAACGCGCAACCAAAACAGTGCATACCAGCGGAAAGCAAAATTTCCGCTGCGTTAGGGTTGAGTTCTAAGCAGTCTGCAATCAACGTATTTGCCGTAATTTTAGCCATAATATTTTTCTCCTTTTGTTTTTCTTTACTTTTATTGTAACACTTTATTTGAAAAGTCAAACGCGTTTAACGATAAAACCCGAAAAGTTTTTTTACGGGAACTACCGATTGCGTTTGCACTTTTTCGCCTTGTAAAACGCTTTTCATCACGTCTTGGACAGTTTGCCATTTCTCCGCAAACCCTGCCTTTTCTATCGCGTTTTTCGCGTCAAGAAGGTTGGGAGCACGCCCCGTTTCGTCGTGCGCGTCCGAGCCGATGCAATGCACGGAATTTTTCTTCAAGAGCGCAAACGCAAAGCCTTTATCTTTCCTGCTTATAAACGCCTGTGCATTGAGCTGGATTAAGCAACCCATATCAATAAGCCGTGCAACGATGGACGGGTTTTTACGGATTTCCGCATACCGCTCTACGTGCGCGATAATCGGCGTATATTCCGTTTCGTTGATAAATTCTTGCAATTTTTCTTCGATAGCGCTCGCCCATTTCGTCGTAAACGGAAGCTCGAATAAAATATATTTCGTGCCTTCTATGGCAAGCGAACACAAATCGTCGAAATCAGGCAAATTGATGCCCGTGAAATGCACTTCCGCGCCCAAGCGCACGTTCATCTGCGTCTGCGTTTCTTGCATACGCGCAAGCAAGCGCTGATAAGACGCGTTTCGGCGAAGTAAAAATTCCGCAGGGTTGTGGCGTTTGCCGTAGAAATGTGGCGTTAGCACAACCGTATCTACCCCTTGCGCCTTCGAAAGGCGCAACATAGACACCGACGTCGAAGAATCCTTCGCGCCGTCGTCTAAACGAGGTAAAATGTGCGTGTGCATATCAACCATAAACAAGTACTCTTTCCTTAACTGAAATATTTCACGCCACTTTCGAAGATTTTCATATCGAAATTGCCGTCAACGTTCTTGTAAAGATTGTCGCCCGTACGTTCGCTGTGTCCCATCTTACCAAACACTCTGCCGTCGGGGGACGTGATGCCTTCGATTGCCCACATCGAGCCGTTGGGGTTGAACGGTGAAACCATCGTCGCATTGCCGTTAAGGTCGGCGTACTGCGTTGCGATTTGACCGTTTTTCTTCATCTTTTCAAGTTCTTCTATCGGTGCTACGATTTTACCTTCGCCGTGCGACACGGGAACTTTATATACGTCACCCACTTTGCAAGCGGAAAGCCAAGGCGAAAGGTTGGACGCTACGCGTACGTCTACCACCGTCGAAACGTGGCGAGAGATGTTGTTGAAGGTCAGCGTGGGCGAGTTTGCCGTCATTTCCGTAACTTTGCCGTAAGGCACGAGCCCAAGTTTAATCAACGCCTGGAAACCGTTGCAAATACCGAGCGCCAAACCGTCCCTTGCGCCAAGCAGTTCTTCAATTTGTTCGGCAATGTACGGGTTACGGAAAGTGGTTGCGATAAACTTACCGCTACCATCCGGTTCGTCACCGCCAGAGAAACCGCCGGGGAAGGCGATGATGTTTGCGTTTTTAATTGCCTTGACAATGTCCGCAACGCTTTCTTCAATATCCTTTACGCTACGGTTGCGAACGACAACCGTTTCTACGTCCGCGCCTGCCAAGATGAATTTTCTTGCCGTATCCAACTCGCAATTCGTGCCAGGGAATACGGGGATGAAAACCTTAGGACGCGCCGTCTTCGTCTTCAAGTTGTTGTACGTAACGCCTGCCGTGTAATCGCAAGCCATGGCTATGCCATCCGCGGGTGCGGTGGTTGCAAAAACGCCGTCAAGCGGTAGCATGTACGAGTTGACCGCTCCGTCCATAGAAACGCTTTCATTTCCGCAAACGAAGGTTTCACCGCATACCTGCCCTACGCATTTCATTGCAATCGACGAAGAAACAAGCGTTTCGTCTTTGAAGGAAACGACCAAATCGCCATAGCCTTCTTTGTACAATTCTTCCGCGCGCATTGCGAATTTCACGCCGACGCCGTTGCCGAGAGCGGACTTAATCACCGCCGAGCCGACACCGCCGTTTTCAACGACGGTTGCAAACGTCGTGTTGCCGTTTTCGATGTTTTTGTAAACTTCTTCGTAAACCGCCTTCAATTGTTCGAAGTTGGGTACGGAGTTCGCGTCCTTAGGAACGGGAATATAGAAAAGTTTTTCACCGCCTTTCAAGACGTTGGTAATCAGTTTGCTTGCTTTTGCTGGTGCAAGTGCAAACGAGATAAGCGTGGGAGGAACGTGGATGTTTTCGAACGTACCACTCATACTGTCTTTACCACCGATTGCGCCAAGCCCTAAGCCGATTTGCGCGTATACAGCGCCCAAAAGTGCGGATGCAGGTACGCCCCAAACTTTCGCGTCCTTCGTCATCCTTTGGAAGAATTCTTGCAAAGTAAGGCGAACGTCGCTGTATTTCGCACCCGTCGCAACGACCTTGGATACGGACGCCACGATGGAATAGATTGCGCCGATGAACGGGCTGGTTTCCATAAGGTAAGGCGAATAGCCGTACGCGGAAACGGTACAAACGTCCGTTTCACCACCGCAAATTTTCCCCGCCATTGCAATTGCTGGCGTGCGTTGCGTTTTACCGCCCCAAGGCATATACACCGTTCTTGCGCCGATGGTCGAGTCGAAGGTTTCACTAAGCCCCTTCTTCGCGCAAACGTTTAAGTCGGACAATACCTTCTTCGTCGTTTCCGCAAACGGAACGTTGCGTTTTTCTTCAAACCAAGTAGTGATTTCGTCCGCAATTTCTACGTCCGCTTCCTGTTTTACACCGTTCGTGTTCAAGAATTCACGCGAAATGTCGACGATGGTTTTGCCTTTCAAGGTCATCTTCATACGACCCGTGTCCGTAACGACGGCAACGGGCGTAGCCGAAAGGTTTTCCTTGCCAGCCAACTCGATAAACGCGTCTACGTCTTCTGCGTTGACAACGACTGCCATACGTTCTTGCGATTCGGAAATCGCAAGCTCCGTACCGTTCAAGCCTTCGTACTTTTTAGGCACTTTGTCAAGGTCGATATCCAAACCATCCGCAAGTTCGCCGATGGCAACGGAAACACCGCCTGCGCCGAAGTCGTTACATTTTTTAATTTTTCTCGTCGCATCCTTGTTCAAGAACAATCTTTGCAACTTTCTTTCCGTCAACGCGTTGCCCTTTTGTACTTCCGCGCCACACGTTTCTACCGAGTGCGAGTCGTGCGCTTTAGACGAACCCGTTGCACCGCCACAACCGTCTCTGCCCGTTTCACCGCCGAGCAAGATGATGACGTCGCCTGCCTTAGGCGCTTCGCGATACACCATTTCTTTTCTTGCGCCACCAACGACGAACCCCGTTTCCAAACGCTTTGCTTTATAGCCTTCGTGGTAGACTTCGTCTACAATGCCCGTAGCAAGCCCGATTTGGTTGCCGTAGGACGAGAAACCTGCCGCCGCGCGTTGCGTGATGGCACGTTGGGGAAGCTTACCTTCCATCGTATCTTCCAGCTTTTCCCTGGGGTCGGACGCGCCTGTAATACGCATCGCTTGATACACGTACGTTCTACCGCTTAACGGGTCGCGAATTGCACCGCCCAAGCAAGTTGCCGCACCACCGAAGGGTTCGATTTCCGTCGGGTGGTTGTGCGTTTCGTTCTTGAACATAACGAGATATTGTTCTACCTTGCCGTCGATTTCCGCTTCGATTTGAATCGAGCAAGCGTTGATTTCGTCGGATATGTCAAGGTTGTCGAGTTTTCCGTCCTTTTTCAATTTCTTTGCGCCGATGGTGGCGAGGTCCATAAGACAAGGGTATTTGTCGGGGCGCGCGCCGTTGATTTCTTTGTACAAATCTTCGTACAAGTGGTACGCCTTCTTAATTCCTTCGTTTTTGGACGTGATTTTTACGTTTTTAAGTTCGGTTGCAAACGTCGTGTGACGACAATGGTCCGACCAATACGTATCGATTACTTTCAATTCCGTTTCCGTCGGATTTCTTTGTTCGCTCTTGAAATAATCGCGGACGAACGCAAGGTCTAAAACGCTCATTGCAAAGCCGACGTTTTTGTGATAATCGGCAATTTCCGCATCCGACATTGCAATAAAGCCTTCTACGTCCTGTACGGGCGCGCCTTCCACCGCTTCACGAACCAGCGTTTCGGGTTTTTCAAAGCCGACTTCTTCGCTTTCTACAGGGTTGATGATGTGTTTTTTGATGGCGGAAAGCTGTTCGTCAGAAACGCCCTTCACCATATAGATTCTTGCACATTTTACAAGCGGACGGCTCTTTCTCGTCAACAGCTGTACGCATTGCGACGCGCTGTCCGCGCGTTGGTCGTACTGACCCGTCAAATAACTGACGGCAAACGCCTTATAACCTTCGGGGATTTCCAGCGTTTCTAAATACACGTCGTCTACGGGCGGTTCGGAGAACACCGACGGAATCGACGCCTTCAGTTCGTCTTCCGAAAGCCCTTCCACGTCGTAACGGAGCAATAAACGGAAATCTTCCGTTTGGATATTGAGCAAAGTTTTAACGTCAGCCGCTTCTTTTCTCGCCTGTACGTTGTCTTTCTTTTCCACAAAAATTCTGTAAATCATACGCTTATTCCTTTTTCTTTTTTCGTTGGTTATTCTTTTGCTACGTCACGGTATTTGATACCGATGTCTTTTCTATAATACATGCCGTCGAAACGGATTTTTTCGGCATTTTTATACGCTTTTTGTCTTGCGCTGTCGATATTTTCCGCCTTCGCAACAACGCCGAGCACTCTGCCCCCGTCCGTTACGATTTTGCCGTCCTTTTCCTTCGTACCCGCATGACACAAAAGCACGTCTTCGTCAATATCGCCAAAGAACATTTCCTTGCCCTTTTCGTACGCTTCGGGATAACCGCCACTTGCAAGCACCACGCAAACGCAAGCACCGTCTTCCCACTCGATTTTCACTTCATCCAGTCTTTCGTCCACAACCGCCTCGAAAATTTCCATAAGGTCGGTTTTGAGCATCGGCAAAATAACCTGCGTTTCCGGGTCGCCGAAACGGGAATTGTATTCGATAACCTTCATCCCCGATTTCGTCTTCATCAAACCGAAATACAAAACGCCCTTGAACGGTCTTCCTTCCGCGTTCATAGCCTCGATGGTCGGTTTCATGATTTTTTCCATCACTTCCTTCGCCGTCTTTTCGCCGTAGAAGGGAGCGGGACAAAACGTACCCATACCGCCCGTGTTCAAGCCTTCGTCGTTGTCCTTTGCACGCTTATGGTCGCAACTGGTAATCATCGGGACGATGGTTTTGCCGTCCGTAAACGCAAGCGCGGAAACTTCAGGGCCTTCCAAAAATTCTTCAAATACGACCTTGTTGCCTGCCGAGCCGAATTTTTTGTCAAGCATCATTTCCTTTAAGCCGTCTTGCGCTTCTTCACGGGTCATACAAATCAAAACGCCCTTACCAAGCGCAAGCCCGTCCGCCTTCAAAACAACGGGGACGTCGCACGTTTCTAAATATTTTTTCGCGTCTTCATACGAAGAAAACGTTTCGTGTTTTGCCGTGGGGATGCCGTATTTTTTCATCAGCTCTTTGGAGAACGCTTTACTCGCCTCGATAATCGCGGCGTTTTTGCGCGGTCCAAAAGCGCGGTGTCCGCGTGATTCGAGCTCATCCACCAAACCCAAAGCAAGCGGGTCGTCAGGGGTAACCACCGTGAAATCGATGTCCCCTTTTGCATCCACCCAGTCGCCTACTGCCTTGACGTCGCAATAGTCGACGTTGACAAGTTCTGCCATTTTCGCAATACCGGCGTTGCCTTTCATCGCGTAGATTTTGTCTACCTTCGCCGATTTCTTCAGCGCCATAATGACGGCGTGTTCTCTACCGCCGTTTCCGATAACCAAAACGTTCATTTCTTCGTTCTCCGTATGTGTTTTATCGTAAAATTAGTCTTTAATACGCACCGTTCTGCCCTGCTTTTCCACTTTGCCTTCACAAAGTTTCTTTACGCAAAGGGGCAACATTTCGTGCTCTACCTTCAAAATACGCGCCTGCAACGTTTCGGGCGTATCGTCCGCTTCCACAGGCACGGCGCGTTGCATCAAAATCGCACCGCCGTCCACGTCCGCCTCAACAAAATGCACCGTCGCGCCAGACAGTTTCACGCCGTATTCAATCGCCTTTTCGTGCACCTTTAAGCCGTAGTAACCCATACCGCAAAAAGACGGGATTAAGGAAGGGTGAATATTGATAATCTTGCCTTCAAAGCGTCGGATAAATTCCGCAGGCACAACCAAAAGCCAACCTGCAAGGACGACGTATTCCACGCCCGATTTTTCCAGCGTGTCCGCAACGCGTGCATAAAATTCGTCTTTCGTTTCCCCCGTCGTTTTGTCGTAGACGATGGGCGTAATACCGTGACGTTGCGCGCGCTCGATTGCGCCTGCCGTCGGCTTGGACGCAACGAGATATGTAATTTCGCAAAATGTTTCGCGTTCGTTAGCGTCGATAACAGATTGAAAATCCGTTCCACCGCCCGAGGCGAATACCGCTATTTTTTTCATCTTTGTCCTTCTTATTTCAAGGTTACACCCTTGCCTGCAATCGCCTTACCGATGATTGCCACTTCTTCGCCGGTAGCCTGCAACGCTTCGATTGTAGCGTCCACGTTTTCAGGAGCTACGCAAACGACCATACCGATACCCATATTGAAGGTGTTGTAAATTTGTTCGTCCGTAATGCCTGCACGCTTTTGCATGACTTTGAATACCGCGGGAACGTCGTAGGAGTTCTTTTCAATTTCGCAACCTACGCCTTCGGGGAAAATACGGGGAAGGTTTTCAATGAAACCGCCACCCGTGATGTGCGCGATACCCTTAACTTGCACCTTTTCAATCAAGGACAAAATGCTCTTGACGTAAATGCGCGTGGGTTTCAACAAAACTTCTGCAGGCGTTGCGCCAAGTTCTTCGTCGAACGTTTCCAAGGCTTTCTTGTCGCTGTCGCCGAACAGTTTACGAACGAGCGAGTAGCCGTTGGAGTGCACGCCCGTAGATTTCAAACCGATAAGTACGTCGCCGGGGACGATGTCCTTGCCGTTGATAACCTTTTTCTTGTCTACGATACCTACGGCAAAACCAGCCAAGTCGTATTCGCCGTCGGGATAGAAACCGGGCATTTCCGCCGTTTCACCGCCGATAAGCGCGCAACCGGACTGTTTACAACCTTCCGCAATGCCTTTTACGACTTCCGCTTCCGATTCGGGATACAATCTTCCGCAAGCGTAGTAGTCCAAGAAGAACAAGGGTTTTGCGCCTTGGCAAACGATGTCGTTTACGCACATAGCCACGGCGTCGATACCGATGGTGTCGTGCTTTTCAAGAACAAACGCGTATCTAAGTTTCGTACCTACGCCGTCCGTACCTGCAACCAAGACGGGTTCTTCCATCTTTTCGTTTGCAATCGAGAAAAATCCGCCGAACGAGCCCAAGTCACCGATGACGTTTTCGTTGTACGTGGATTTTACGTGTTTTTTCATCAATTCTACCGCTTTGTAGCCTCTGGTTACGTCTACACCGCTGTCCTTATAAGAAATTGCCATATCTATCTTTCTCCATTTTTATTTTTTTCTTTTGGTGAGTTGATTTCGTTAGTTTTTGCTTTCCGAAATCTTGAAATCGTATTTACTAGGCCCTATAATCTTCGGTTCTTCCGTCGGATATTTGCCATCGAAACAAGCCGCGCAATAGCCTTTACAGCCACCGCCTTCACCCAACTTGAATACGTCTTCAAGGGGAAGGAATCCCACCGAATCCGCACGGAAGATTCTTGCAATTTCTTCAGGCGTGTGGTTGCAAGCAATCAGCACGTCGCGCGAAGCAATGTCCGTACCGTAGTAGCAGGGATTTAAGAACGCCGGCGCGGAAGAACGAATATGAATTTCCGTTGCACCTGCGTCGCGGAGCAATTTGACGACGCGTACCATCGTCGTGCCTCTTACGATGGAGTCGTCTACAAGCACGACTCGCTTACCCTTCACCGTTTCCGCAACGGGGTTTAATTTAATTTTTACTTTGTCTTCACGGACGTCTTGACCAGGGTCGATAAACGTTCTGCCGATGTACTTGTTCTTAATCAGACCGATACCGTAAGGAATCCCCGATTCTTCCGCGTAACCGATTGCCGCGTCAAGTCCCGAATCGGGCGCGCCGATGACGACGTCCGCTTCTACGGGGTGCGCTTTGGCAAGGTATTTACCGGCACGCTTTCTTGCAAGGTGCACCGAGCAACCGGAAATGACGGAGTCGGGTCTTGCCGTGTAAAGATATTCAAACACGCAAAGCCTTTCGGGCGCTGTGCCACAATGTTCTTTAATCGAACGAATCCCTTCCTTTGTAAACACGAGAATTTCGCCCGGCTCGATATCGCGGATATACGTCGCGCTGACCGAGCTTAACGCACAAGTTTCGCTGGAAATAACGTACTCGCCATCGTTACGCTGACCATACGAAAGCGGGTGCATACCGTTTGCGTCGCGCGCCACAATCATTTTCTTGGGGGACATAATAATCAGCGAATACGCGCCCTTGAGCCTATACATCGCCTTGCAAACCGCTTCTTCAATGGACGAAGAACGGATACGTTCTTTAATAATCACGGCGGAAATAATTTCGGCGTCGTTGCCCG
>JAZRDK010000015.1:0-26695 GCA_045660225.1 Candidatus Scatosoma sp. | reverse complement strand
GGTATTGCCCTGCAAAATATTCCCGAAGGCATGGTGATTATCGGCCCGATGCTGGCGGCAGGGGTTACGAAGAAAAAGACGTTTCTTTGCGCGGTGGCGACGGGGCTTGTGGAAGTCGTAGGGACGCTGATAGGCTACTTTGCGGTCAGCGTAGCGACGGTGGTATTGCCGTTTGCCTTGGCGTTTGCAGGCGGTACGATGTTGTACGTCGTCAGCGACGAAATGATACCCGAAACGCACGCGCACGGCAGTCAACGTGGGGCAACGTACGCCCTTTTAATCGGGTTTTGTGTGATGCTTATTTCCGACGTTTTGCTCGGATAAAGGAGATAGATATGAAGGCAATTTGGATTAAACACAAGGGAGAAAACCATTACGCGGAGTTTGTAAAACGGTTTACCGTCAAATCGAGTGCGTGCACAATGAAAATTTCCGTCGATACGGAATACGCGGTGTACGTCAACGGCAAGTACGTCGCGCACGGTCAGTACGCGGATTTCCCGTTTTATAAATCGTTTGACGAGCTCGATTTATCGGCCTTTGTGAAAGAAGGCGAAAACGTGCTTGCGATTCGCGCGTATCACGTAGGACGCAGTTTTTACGTACATTATCATACGCCCCCTGCGCTCGCTTTTGAAATTTACGATGGCGAAACGCTGGTTGCGGAATCGGACGAAAGCGTTTTGGGTAGGCTTTCGCGCGCCTATGAAAACGGTCCAAGAGAGCTGGTATCCGCACAGCTCGGCTTTAATTTTGCGTACGATTTTACGAAGGAAGACGACTGGGTAAACGGCAACGGCGACGGCTTTGAAAAGGTGGAGCGCGTGGAAACGGGCTGGACGCTCGTGCCCCGTCCCATTAAAAAATGCGTCCCTTCCGAGCCGATTATCCCCAGCCTTTCCGCATGGGGCAACGTGCGTTTCGACGGCGGTAAAACGGGCGCGGAAATCGCGCATCGCGCGTATTTTCAGCCCCAACGGATTTGGCGTGAGCGTGGCGACAAGGACGGCGTGAAAAAGACGTATACCTTTGAAAAGCAAGACGCCTCGGAAGGGGTGTACGCCATCTTCGATTTGGGTCAGGAAACCGCAGGCTATCTCGTATTCGACGTCGAGGTGGACGAAGACTGCGACGTTGTCGTATCCTACGGCGAGCACCTTGTCGACGGCAGAGTAAGGGGTTTTATCGGTAGCAGAAACTTCGGTTTTCCCCTGCGCTTGAAGAAGGGCAGAAACGCCTTTGAACACTATTTTAGAAGGCTAGGGTTACGCTATTTGCAAATCGTTGCGAAGACGGGAAAAATCACCGTCAACGAGTGCACGGTTCGTGAGTGGCGCTATCCTTTCGTTCGAAAAGAAAAGCAGTTTAAGGACGGCTTGGTCGAGAAACTGTACGCTGTGGGCGAACGCACGCTTAGAACCTGCTTTCACGAGCATTACGAAGACTGCCCTTGGCGCGAACAGGCGCTTTACGGCATGGACTCTCGCAACCAAATGCTGTTTGGCTACGGCGTGTTCGGGGAATACGAAGCTCCGCGCGCATCCTTGCGCCTTTTGGCCTACTCGGCGAAGGAAAGCGGTTTGGTAACCATCACTTCGCCCACGAACGCAACGAAGCGAATCCCGTCCTTCTCGCTGTACTGGATTCTTGCCTTGGCGGAAAATGCGCAAGCCGACTACCAAGAAGACTTCGTGAAGGAAATGCTTCCGTGTGCGGAAAGAATCGTATCGATTTTCAGCGCGCTGAAAACGGACAAGGGCTTGACTTCCCTTCGCGGTGAAGAAAACTGGAACTTTTACGAGTGGGTGGACGGCTTGGCAGGAAATCCTTCTTGCCGTGGCGACGACGACCCGAAACCCAACGACCTACTTTTGACGTCGCTGTTTGTGCTTGCCCTTCGCGCGCTCGCTGGCGTGGAAAAGAAGGCTGGCTATCCCCAAAAAGCGGACGAATATTTCGTGCTCGCGGACGAGCTTACGACATCGTTCGAGCATTTCTACGACAAGGATAGGGGCGTGTACGCGACCTTCCTTATGGACGGCGAAAAGTCGGGCTATCATAAGCATACGCAATCGCTCGTGATTTTGGCAGGCGGAATCCCCAAGGATAGGGAACTCGCGCTTGGCAAGGCGCTGATGTTCGACGAGAGTCTTGTGGAGCAGACCTTTGCAAGTATGGAGCTTAAATACGATGCCATCATCAAGGCGACGGGCGACAAGGATTTCGTCTTTAACGACGCGAAAAACCGCTTTGGCGCGATGGTGTTCAGCGGAGCAACGACCTTCTGGGAAACGGAAATGGGCGAACGTGATTTTGCTAGCGCGGGTAGCTTATGCCATGCTTGGTCGGCGATTCCTTGCCACCTTGTCGACAAATACGGCTGGGGCTTGTAAACGAAAGGATAATAAAAAAGAGCTGTGGAAACAGCTCTTTTTTTTAGTCTTTATATTCAAAACAGGGGATAGGTTTAAGCTTAAAGGCATTGATTTTGTGCAGTCTATCAATTTTTGCCTTCGTTTCTTCGTTTTCGCACACACCGGAGCGGATATATTCGTCCAGCTCTGCATAGCTAAACCCTAAATTGTCCTCGTCCGTCCTATCCGTCAGACCGTCCGAAGGCACTTTCTCGACAAGGTTCTTAGGTAAACCCAAGCATTTGCCGATTGCCTTTACTTCGCGTACCGTCAACTTGCCAAGCGGGGAAAAGTCGCCTGCCATATCGCCGTAACGCGTCGAATATCCCACCCAGTCTTCGGAAAGATTGCAGGTGTTGGCAACGCGTCCGTTTTTCGATTGCGACAGCGCGTACAGGGTCGACATACGAATTCTGGGGGGAAGATTGACGGTGGTTTGTCTTGCGATTTCCACACCGCTTTCCTGCAAAGATTCTAATACGCCGTCCACGGCTTTTTTGATGTTGCAAACGTAATAGGGGATACCCAGGTGCGCGACGAGTTGTTTAGAACAATCAATGTCCTTTTGCTCGCCGTTGGGCATCAATACGCCGATAACACGCTCTTTGCCAAGCGCTTGGACGCAAAGCGCCGCAACCACGCTTGAATCTTTTCCGCCGGAAATTCCGATGACGGCGTTGCAACCCTTTCCGTTTTCTTCAAACCAGTTTCTAATCCATTGAACTGCCTGTTTGGTGGCTTTTTCCGCGTTGAACATAGTCCTACCTTTTTACACGCCGAACAGTAAATCGCCGTAGGTCGGGATAGGCCAGTAGTCCGCAGACACCAGCTCTTCCAAGCTGTCGACAGCCGTTCTTAACGCGTTCATTTTCGTTAAAATTTCGTCCTTGTAATATACGGAGCGTGCGGTGACGTCCGCCGTTTTCTTTGCGCCGATAAGCGCGTTTTCCATGTCTTTCACCGTCTTGTACGCCGTCGCGGTCAAGCGTGAAACGTCGTTTAACATCGATTCTTCGTACGCGCAGTCGATTTTCTTGGACACAGCTTTCTTGGAAAGAATCGTGTTTGCCAAAACCTGACTGTATTCGCTGACGGCAGGCAAAATTTCCTTCATTGCCATATCCAGCATCGTTTTCGCTTCGATATTGACGATTTTGCAATAGCTTTCCAGGAAAATTTCATAACGCGACATAATTTCGCGTTCGGTGTATACCTTGTGCGACGTGAACAACGCAACGTTTTTGTCCGCGATGAAACGGGGCATAGCGTCGGGTGTCGTCAGAAGGTTGGAAAGTCCGCGCTTTTGCGCCTCTTCAATCCATTTATCGTCATAGCCGTTGCCGTTGAAAATAATGCGCTTATGCGATTGAATCACTTCTTTGATAAGCTCGTGCAGGCTCGATTCAAAGTTTTCCGCGCCTTCCAGTCTGTCGGCAAACTGTCTTAAAATTTCTGCAACCGCGGTGTTCAGCGCCGTGTTCGTGTCCGAAATGGACGCCGACGAGCCGAGCATACGGAACTCGAACTTGTTGCCCGTGAAGGCGAAGGGGGAAGTACGGTTTCTATCCGTCGTGTCTTTAGGGAATTTGGGCATCGTGTGTACGCCGACCCTAAGAAGTTCTTTTTCCTTCGCGCCGTACGGCTCGTCCTTTTCAATCGATTCCAAAATTTCGGTAAGCTCCGTGCCAAGGAAGATGGACACCACCGCAGGGGGCGCTTCGTGTGCGCCAAGACGATGGTCGTTGCCAGCCGTCGCAACGGAAACGCGAAGTACGTCCTGATATTCGTCCACAGCCTTGATGACCGCGCAAAGGAACAAAAGGAACTGCGCGTTTTCATACGGCGTGTCGCCCGGTTCTAACAGGTTGACGCCCGTGTTCGTGGAAATCGACCAGTTGTTGTGCTTACCGCTACCGTTGACGCCGTGGAAGGGCTTTTCATGCAAAAGACAGACAAGGTCGTGTTTTTTCGCCGTCTTTTGCATAATTTCCATTGTCAGCTGGTTGTGGTCCGCCGCAATGTTCGTCGTTGCGAAGATAGGCGCAAGCTCGTGCTGGGCAGGAGCGGCTTCGTTGTGCTCGGTCTTGGCAAGCACGCCAAGTTTCCAAAGCTCTTCATCCAAATCCTTCATAAACGCCTGCACGCGCGGTTTGATGACGCCAAAGTAATGGTCTTCTAATTCCTGACCCTTCGGGGGCTTTGCACCGAACAGGGTGCGACCCGTATAGATAAGGTCTTTACGCTTATTAAAGGTTTCCTTGTCGACAAGGAAATATTCCTGTTCAGGCCCAACCGTCGTCTTGATGGACGTAACTTCGTCGTTGCCAAACAGTTTCAAAACGCGCATCGCTTGGCGGTTAATCGCTTCCATCGAACGGAGAAGGGGCGTCTTTTTGTCCAACGCGTCGCCACTGTACGAGCAGAACGCCGTGGGAATACACAATACGCCGTCCTTGATAAACGCGTACGACGTCGCGTCCCAAGCCGTATAACCGCGCGCTTCGAACGTAGCGCGCAGACCGCCGGAAGGGAAAGACGATGCGTCGGGCTCGCCTTGTACAAGCTCCTTGCCCGAAAATTCCATCATAATCCGCCCGTTTTTGTCGGGGGAGATAAAGCTGTCGTGCTTTTCGGCGGTGATACCCGTCATCGGTTGAAACCAGTGCGTGTAGTGGGTTGCCCCTAATTCTACCGCCCAGTCTTTCATGGCGGACGCCACTTCGTTTGCCACGGCAAGGTTCAAACTTCTACCGTGTTGAATCGTTCTTTTCAACGAAGCGTAGATTTCGGGGGTTAAACGTTCTTGCATAACCTTGTCGTCAAATACCATACAACCGAAATATTCAGAAACCGCGCTCATAATCTATTTCTCCTTTCTCTCTTACGTAAAAACGAAAAAAGGCAAAGGCAACGGGGTTTTCGCCGTTAGCACCTTTGCCATTGTCGTTATTATACCTTATTTTTTGCGATTTTGTCAACGCTTTGAAGGCAGTTAAGAAAATTTTTTTCG
This sequence comes from Candidatus Scatosoma sp., assembly GCA_045660225.1. Classification (GTDB taxonomy): domain Bacteria; phylum Bacillota; class Clostridia; order Christensenellales; family Borkfalkiaceae; genus Scatosoma. The sequence goes on along the minus strand of JAZRDK010000015.1, from coordinate 21,271 downwards.
CCGTTAAAATAGTTACTATTTTATTTCAAGAATTTTTTTGCCGATTTTCTATGCGTTTCCAGTTGATAAAACTGTACGCGTCGTTGAAAAGGAAGGTTGCAAAACAAAACACCATCGGTAGATTAGAAATATCTTCCATCGAAGCCAGCACCCAAAGCGCGATAAGCACGACGTCGTTGAAAACGTACGCCAAGGCGTAGAAACGACAACGGAAGATAAGAAGGGTGGCGGCAAACACGCTGGTCGTGATAGACAGGGTGCTAAGAAGAAGATTGCTCGTTTCAAAATAGCGGAGCACGAAAAAGAAAACCACCGTGGCAACAAGCGCCAAACAAGCGGTAAAAATCCATTTCATTGCGGACATGGTTGCTACTTGTACTTCCGATTTGCCACCTTCGGACGGGTTTTTCAACCAAGCAATACAAGCCACCAGGGCGCTTGGCGCGGACATAAACGCGTAGGTAATCAACTCGCCGTAATATCCGAAACGATAGGAAATGACGGCGTACAACGCGCTGAAGATAATGACGATGAATTGCCCTATGACGTTGCCTTTTGCAATAAACAAAAGCGCGGTGATGCCAAGCAGGGACACGATTAAAGACAAAGGATAAAAATCGCGACTGAGAAGATAGGACGCCGTAATGATGGCAACCGAGCTTATCCAAAGCGTTTTTTCAAACGGCGAAAAATATTGTAAACGTTTTTTAAGACTCATAAAAATTCCTTGCAGGTGCGTGCTGTTTCGTACAGTATAAAATATACGCGCGCGAAAGTCAAATTTTTTTCGTTGAAGTAGGGAAATTTTTTCTTCAAACGCTTGACATTAATTTTTTTCCTGTGCTATAATCGACTTGTATATGAGAAGTAATGTGACTTTGGGTTTTCAGGGGAAAACCACTACGATTGAAATTCGACAAAAGAACAGGACCTGTGTGTGAAGAGCCGAGACGTCGGTTTTTTGCGCATAGGTCTTTTTTACATAAATAAGAACAAACAAGAAAAACATGATTAGAAAAAAGGAGAGAAAAAAGTATGGCAATTTTTCAGGCAGTAGTATTGTTGCTCGCAGGGGTGGGCGTGTTTATCGTGGGTATGAATATGCTCAGCGACGGGTTACAAAAGACGGCAGGCGGTGGTATGAAACGCTTGCTTGGCAAAATCAGTAACAATCGTTTTGCAGGTGTCGGCGTCGGCGCAGGCGTTACGGCGATTATCCAAAGCTCGTCCGCGACCTCGGTTATGGTCATCGGTTTCGTAAACGCGGGCATTTTGACCTTGTTCCAAGCAACGGCAATTATTATGGGCGCAAATATCGGTACGACGATTACGGGTGTTATCGTGTCCTTGAAGTCCTTGGGAATTACGACCTATGCGACGCTTCTTGCGTTCATCGGCGTTATGATGACCTTCTTCAGCAAGGAAAGGGTAAAACAAATCGGCGGAATCCTTTGCGGTTTCGGTTTGATTTTTATCGGGCTCGACATTATGGGCGACGCGTTCGATTTGAAGAAATTCCCTGAAATCAACGCGTTTTTCGTCAACCTTTTCGAAACGATTAGTTTTCCTATTCTTTTAATCGTATTCGGCGCGATATTTACGGCTTTGATTCAAAGCTCGTCTGCGGCGACGGGTATCTTTATTACGATGGTTGGCGCAGGCGCGCTTAGATTAGACTGCGCGCTGTTCTTGGTGCTCGGTTCTAACGTAGGTACTTGCGTAACGGCGTTGATTGCCTGCTTAGGCGCAGGAGCAAACGCAAAACGTACTGCGCTTATCCACTTTACGTTCAACGTCATCGGCACGGTGTTCTTTACTGCGGTGATTTGGATTTTCAAGGATTTCGCGGTTAGCGCGTTGCAAAGCCTTATGCCCGGCAATCCGCAAATGCAACTTGCGTGGTTCCACGTTATTTTCAACGTAACGACGACGCTGATTTTGTTGCCGTTCATCAAGCAGTTGGTAAAATTTGCCACGACGGTTGTAAAAGACAGAAACGTAACGCCTACGAGAAAACTGAAATTTGTAGACGACCTGCTTTTGAAAACGCCTGCAGTTGCGCTTTCGCAGGTCAAAAAAGAAATTTCGTACATGGCTTTGCTTGCTGGCGAAAACCTGACGGAAGGCTTTACGGCGCTTGAACACGGCGCGGAAAAATACTCCGCGGAAGTAGGCGAAAAGGAAGAAATCATCGACTTTACGAACAACTCGCTGACCAAATACCTTATCAAACTGTCTCCGCTTGTCGACGCGAACAACGAAAGGAAAATCGGTGCGTACTTCCACGTCTTGAACGACTTAGAACGTATCGGCGACCACGCGGACAACTTCTATGAAATCGGCGTGGAAATGAAGGAAAAGGATTTGACCTTCTCCGAAACGGCAATCACCGAAATCAGGGAAATGACGGGCAAGGTTATGCAAATGTTCGACATCGCGTCCCACGCGTTCGACACGCTCGATTCGTCGCGCTTGGGAGAATTGACCGCCCTTGAAAACGAAGTGGACGAATTAAAGCGCAGACTGACCGACAGCCACTACGAACGACTTGCCGAAGGGCAATGCTGTGTCGAGCTCAGCCCGTACTTCTCGTCCGTCGTCGTAGGCTTGGAAAGGGTTGCCGACCACCTTGTCAACGTCGGTTACAGCGTTTTGAACCCTACGGGTTCGCAATCGGAAGCGCGCAAACAGGCAAAGGCGTAAACCCTATAATCGCGACAAAAAAACTTCGTGGATTTTTCACGAAGTTTTTTTATTTCGTCACGCAAAACGCTTGCTTGTCATATAAAAATATGATAAAATGTCATATGAAAATATGACAAAAAGGAAGAACGAAAAAATGGCAAAGCGAGAAAAGAAACGTCCCGTGCAAAAGCGGAAATGGTGGTTTCGGGTTATGAAAAAATTGACGAAGGTGCGTTATAAAAAACCGACCTTCGTTTATTTAGGCGAAGAATTTGGAAACGGGGCGATGATTTTAAGCAACCACGAAGGCACGGACGCGCCGATGTCGCTGGAATTGTATTGCGACAAGCCTATCCGTATGTGGGGCGCGCATGAAATGAATTCGGGTTTGGTGTCGATGTACAAATACCAAACGCGCGTTTATTTTCACGAAAAGAAGGGCTGGAATTTGCATTTGGCGCGCTTGTTTTGCTTGCTTGCAAGTCCGCTCACAAATTTGTATTATAAGGGCATTAACCTGATTTCGACCTACCGCGACACGCGTTTTAGAAGGACGATTACGGAAAGTTTAGAGGCGATTAAAGCGGGTGATAATATCGTCGTTTACCCCGAAGTGTCGGACAACGGATATTTGGAAGAGTTGGAAGGTTTCCACGGCGGTTTCGTCGTGTTTGCGGAAGTGTGCAAAAAACGTGGCATCGATTTGCCTATTTACGTGGCGTATTTTCGGAAAAAGGATTTGAAATATATTGTCGATAAACCCGTTTTGTATTCGGAATTGTCGAAAAACGGCGAAACGCGACAGGAAATTGCAAGGCGGTTGGTCGAACGTTGTAACGAGCTTGGGAAAATGCAGTTTGACGCACCCGTGGGCGAGCTGAACGAAGAAGTTGCCGTTTCTAAAAATGAAGAATAAATGGAAAACAGCGTGAAAACGCTGTTTTTTTACGAAACACTTGACATACATAGGGGAATTTTGCTATAATACGTTATAGAAAAAATAGGGAAGGGAGGAAACGCTATGCAGAAGGTCAAATTTGGCATTATCGGCATGGGAAACCAGGGCACGTATTATGCAAAATTGTTTTCCGAAGGAAAAGTCGATGACGCCGAGCTTAGCGCAGTTTCCGACGGCAGTTTGGCGCGATTAGACGACGTAAAACGTTGTTTTCCGCACGTACATTGTTTTTCCGACCCTATCGCTATGATGGAGAGTGGTACGGTGGACGCGGTGATTGTGTCTACGCCACACGCGTTTCATACGTCGCTTGTCAAAGAGTGTCTTAAACGTAATTTGCACGTCGTGTGCGATAAGCCTGCCGGTATTTACGCCAAGGAAGTTAGGGAAATGAACGACTTGGCGTCCACGAAAGACGTCAAGTTTGCCATGATGTTCAACCAAAGGACGAACTGCATTTATAGAAAAATGCGCGAAATTATTTTGGGTGGCGGACTTGGACGATTGCAACGCGTGACTTGGATTATTACCGACTGGTTTAGGACGCAGGCGTACTACAACGCGAGAAACTGGCGCGCGACTTGGGTGGGCGAAGGCGGTGGCGTGCTTATCAATCAATGCCCGCATCAGCTCGATTTATTGCAATGGGTCATCGGCGAATCGCCGAAAACCGTACGCGCGTTTTGCTATTACGGGAAATGGCACGATATCGAAGTGGAAGACGACGTAACGGCGTATTTCGAATACGAAAACGGGGCGACGGGTATGTTCATGGCGACGACGGGCGAAGCGCCTGGGACGAATCGTTTTGAAATCAGTGGTACGAAAGGGAAATTGCTTTGCGAAAACGAAAAGTTGTTTTGGTATAAGAATTCGTGCGACGCCTTGGAAATGTCAAAGCACAGCGACAAGGGTTTTGATTTGCCCAGCGTTGAAAAAATTGAAGTGGAAACGGACGGTCAAAATTCGCAACACGCAGGCGTTTTAAGCAATTTCGCCCAAGCGGTGCTTGGCAAGGACGCGCTTTGGATAGAAGGTCAGGAAGGGATTAAGGGCGTGCAACTTATGAACGCCATCACCTTGTCTGGTTGGAAGGACGGGCAAAAAGTTCTCTTCCCCGTGGACGAAGACGAGTTTTTAGAAATGTTGAAATGCAAGCAATCGACTTCGCGTATAAAGGTGGGTTGCGAGGAGAAAGTAGAAGACGTTTCCGTGACGTATAAGGAAAAGTAAGCATAAAGGGCATACCAGGTATGCGTTGAATAAAGAAAACGACAGTAGAAAAGGATAGCAAAACTTTGCTATCCTTTATTTTTTGCTTGGTAGGGCACGCTAAGGTTTATCGTAATTAGACGGTGTAATTTACGCGTTTTTTTTATAACTTTTCTTGTTTTGAAACAACTGTTTTTTTGCTCGCGCGAACTTCCGATAAAACGGAGCGTTCTCTATTTCGTTTCTACGCACGAAAAAAAGCACCCACAAAGGGCGTTTCCCTTAGGGATTTTTAAGACATTATAAAAGAGTAGCAAAATTTTGCTACTCTTTGCTTTTTTGCTTTGCAAAAACACACGACTTTGTTTGCAAAGTATAGTGTGCTACACTTTTGAAAATATTTTTCCACAAAACGAAACAACTCGATAAATTGGAATTTGCAACTCTAAGTACATTTAAATTAATTCAATTGAATATCAAAAATAGAATTATTTTTTGTAATCTCGTCCTTTAAGACAGAGGCAAGCAAAGACCAATTATAACATAATTCTATGGGAACTTTTTTTCCTTTATTGATAAGATTCTGATCCGAATGCACCTTCTCCGTTATATATACATACCAGTCTTGCCTTTGTACTAAATTCATAAAATTTATACATATCTTGTCATTGTAAAAATAATAACAATTATAAGGACCATAAAATGTTCGTTTCCCATTTTCATCGACCATATCACCAAGTTCAAGTTTATCGAACTTGAACTTGTGGTCAGTCAATAGGAAAGTAAAATAGCTCATTAGATTTTTTTCTTCATCACAACAAATTTCATTTGAACGCCTATTGAAATAATACGTATCAAATCCGTCCATCCAGTATGTATTATCTAAAAGACGAGGTTTAAATAATGTAAACACTTTCGTTATTTTAAAACCGTCAATTGTATCCTTAAAGCCGTTTTTGTCTTTTAACGCTTCAATTGCTTTTTCGGCATTTCCTAAAGAACTATATATCCCAATATCCTTGCGCTCAATGTGGTTTACAAGTTTGTATTTATGAGATACTTTCCAACAAATCATTTTTTCTCTCCTAACTGTTCGTCAAATTCTTATTTATCGGTGAGTTTATTATATCAAAAAAGTAAAATTTATTCAAGTTGTTTTGCGTGGTTAAAAGAAAACTCGACTTATGAAAAGTCGAGTTTTATAAGTTGTTCAATTTAAATCCCTATGGGAAGATCGGCAAGGGGTGCTTTTTTTGTGGCGCAGAGAAGAACATATTGTTGCAAGCAACAAAGCGACGCGCCACCGACAGTCGTTGGGAAGAAAGTGGCGAAAAAGCGGTTGGCGCTCGCACGAACTTCCGATAAAACGGAGCGTTCTCTATTTCGTTTCTACGCACGAAAAAAAGCACCCACAAGGGGTGCTTTTTTTGTGGCGCAGAGAAGAAGATTCGAACTTCCGGACGAGTTCTCCCCGTCACACGATTTCCAATCGTGCTCCTTAAACCACTCAGACATCTCTGCAAATAGGCGCTTTTCAAAAGTGCCTATTAATAGTACTGTATTTTTTCAAAAAAAGCAAGCGTTTTTACTGCGCTTTATAAAAAAACTTGAAAAAACTTATTTTTTATGTCTCGGGCTTATAACAAGTGCAGGCAATCCCGTTTTTCATAAAGCCGGAATCAAGACATTTTTTGCAAACGTACTGGGGCGAAAGCTCTGCTTCGCTGATGCCCAACTCGGATAAAATCGTTTTGCGTTCGCCAAGCAACTCTGCTTTTTTCGTTTGCAATGCGTCTACTTTCTTCGGCTCGAAAATTTCCGCCTTCGCCAAGTCCATTTCCATTTTCGAAAGCAAAGTGGAAATTTCCTTAAAGCGCACGTTTTCGTTTGCTTTTGCCGTAAAACGGTCTGCGCGCGCCTGCGCTTTTTCGCGCAAAATCGCGTAATACCGTTCTCTTGCCGACTTGGCGTTTACCGCTTCGATGGCAGGCGTTATGTGGCTTGGTTTCGTACCTGCCCCCGTCTTTTCCGTCGAAACGTCGGGGATATCCTTTACAAAACGCACGTTTTCGTGTTTCCAAGCGGACAAAATTTTGTTCATATACGGTACGGGGTTTGTACTGCTTGCGCTACGTTTCGCCGCTTCCAAAATCATTTCGTCGCTAAATTCCCACGCGCGCCAAGTACGGATAAGGGAAAGGTTTGCGGGTGTTTTTCTAATCGTACCGCATTGCGCTTGAATTTTAGAAAAGAGCCTTAACTCGTCGTTCTTTTCCTTCAAAAATTCTTTGACGGCGTCCGCGGACACTACGCCGTTTTGGAACAGCTCGCCGATGACGACGCCCAGCTCGTCAAAGCTTGCGCGTTCCGTTTTCAAGCAGAACAGTGCCAAATCCAAAAGCGAGCTTTCTTCAAAACCAAAGTTGCGCCATTTTTCTACGTATTCTTCAACGTACGGTGCAGGGTTTTGTATTTTCACGCCAAGTTTTCTGCCGATGCGGAAGGTCAGATTTGCCAACTCGTTGCGCTCCGTAAGGTACGCGTCGACGTCGGCAATTTGAATTTTACCCTTTTCATACAATTCTTCCAAGACGGCGTTCAAACCGATAAACGTACCGCGTTGCAAGCGTTTTGCCGTGGCGATAAGCGCGTCTTTTTTGAACCCGAACGTTTCCGTCCATTTCGTATAGAAGGCGTAATCGTTTTCGTCGGGGACGCGCTGATAGATGGACATTGCGTTGAAAACGGCAATGACGTCCGCCTCGTTTGCGTTGTAGTTAGAAAGCGCTTTTTCCACCTGTTCGTACGTACCATGTCCAAGACGAATCAATTTTTTTGCTTTGTTGAACACGTAGGACGGGGTGATGGATTCGCCCTGTTTATTGATGCAATATTCCACGACGAGAAGAAGTGCTTGCGGTTGCATTGCGTTTTCTTCTAAGAAGTGCATATATTTCGTGTACTCGCCTGCGGAAACGAATTTTCCAACCTTTTGCAATTTCCGTTGTAATTCTTTATTGAATTCGGCGTACCGTTCATAGCGTATGCGCTTGGGTTTGCCCACCGTCGTTTTTACGGGCAGGTATTGCACGGTAAACGGCTCTTTGCAAAGGATTTCAACCAGGTCGTAATCTTCCCAAAACGAGAAGGCGTCGCGGATGCTTTCTTCCGACGCTTGCAACACTTCCGCCATCGACGAAAGGGTGAAATCCGCCTTCGAATTTTCGCAAAGATACAAACCGTAAAGGTAGACCTTTACGGCAAAACCGTCCGCTTCGGGAAGGTATTTTGTGATAAATTTGTTTTCGACAATCGTGTACGCGTTGTCGGTATCTTTGGAAAAAGAACAAAAAGCCATCGCTTTACCCCGTTTTTTATCGTTTGTTTTGTGTGATTTAGAAAAAAGTTTACGGTTTTCTTCCTGATTGTCTTGCTTTTAAGGAAGAAATGGTGTATAATAAGGTATATATACCTTAGCTTTATTGCCCCGTTTTTGGGCGAGTACGACTATTATAACCGTTTTCGTTGGCAAAAGCAAGGTGTTTTTAAGCAATTTTTCAAAAAAAACGAAAAAAGTCGAAGGGACGGACCAACAAACTATGATTGTAAGCGCGGTTGCCTTATGGAAAAAATTTGATTTGAAGACTCCGCTTGGCGCAAGCGAGTGGGGGATTGAAGAAGGGAAATGGGGCAGATACAGCCACGTTTCTTATTCAGGGCACACCGTTTCGGACGGTAGCGTACGCATTTACGCTACGTTTGCTCGTCCGCACGGCGAAGGCAAAAAACCGGCAATCTTGCTCCTTCCCGACGCAGGGAAAGCGTCCGATAAAGAACTTATCAATTATTTCGTCGAAAAGGGTTACGCCGTCTTGATGCCCGACTACTCGGGTAAGACGTCGACGGATGCGGAAGGCACGATGCGCACCATCTACCCCCCGTCCTTAGAATACGGCAACTTTGAAAAAGCGCGCGGTTTATACCATATGAAGGGCTTGCATGCCGACCAAACGACGTGGTTTGAGTGGACGTACGTCGCGCTCTATTCCATCGAGTATTTGAAAGCGCGCGAAGACGTTGGAAATATCGGCGTCGTCGGCATTAGAAAGGGTGGCGAGCTGGCTTGGCATACGATGCTTTCGCCCGACGTGAAATGTGGCGTCCCCGTCAATGCGGCAGGTTGGCGTTCGTTCTTAAAAATTGCAAAATTCGGCGACAATATCGCCCACAACTTAAGCGACGACAGACACCGCTACATCGCCTCTTCGGAAGCGCAGTCGTACGCGCCGTACGTGAAATGCCCCGTATTGATGCTGTGTGCGCTTCGTGACGTGAAATTCGATTGCGATAGAGCGTACGACACCTATTCGAGAATCGGCAATTCCGAAGGCAACGCACTTGCGTATTCCTTGCAAAGCGGTGCGTGTATCGGTCCGCACGGCTTGACGGATATGGACCTGTTTTTGGAAAAGAACTTAAAGGGCAGAGAAATTTACATCCCCGACACCTTGAATATTGCCATCAAGGACGCGAACGACGGCTTGAAAATTGAAATCGAGTGCGACAGGGAAGGCATTTTGGAAGAAACGGGCGTGTACTACGCCGAGGCGGACGTTAAAACGAAATCGACGTATCGTGAGTGGCGCAGAATCGCCAAAATCGACGGCAGGACGGTCAAGGAAGGCAAAGCGGAGTGTTTCATCAAACCGTTTGCAGGGGCAACCGCCGTCTTCGCGTACGCGTACGCGAAATATATCAACGGTTTTTGCGTGATGTCGAAAATTACGGCAAAGCGTATGCCAAACCCCGACGCAAACGCGGTAAAGAGCCGTATTTTGTTTACGGGACAGGAAATGGACTCGTTTAGTATTGCTGAACACGAAGGTTATTCCATCGGTGGCATTTTCCTGGAAAGAGAAGCCGAGCCCAAGCAATCGCTTGGTTACGGCGACATTAAAGGCGCGTATTCGGTGGGCGGTATTAAGACGTATAAAATTAGCTCGCCTATGTATATTCCCGAAGAAAACGCGTTGCTTGAATTTGACGTGTATTCGAAGGAATCGCAGACCTTGAAGGTGTGCGTGGAAACGTCGGATACGGAAAAAGGAGACGAAAAATATACCTGTTTGGTCGACGTGCGCGGTGGCGGAAAATGGAAACGCATCATTTTGCGCGCGGGCGATTTTAAGGGGGAAGACTACGGTACGCCACTTTCTAATTTCCACGAAGGTAGCGCGCTTAGTTTTGACTGCGCCGGCGAAGAAAACGAGTTTTCGGTGACGAATATCCTTTGGTTGTAAGGGAGAAGGTATGGTTGATAAGGACTTAAAAGACAGCGAGTTATTCGAAGCGTGCCATCAATGGAAAGAACGGCGCGCTAATTCTCGTTTTTATATCGTCCTTATGCTTATCGTCGCGGTTATGTTCGGTTTGCGTGGCTTTTGGATGAGCAATTTCAAGGGCGTAGAGGTGTCGGGAAGTTCGATGTACGCGACCTTGGAAAACGGGGATAAACTGTTGATGCGCACGGTGGGCGCGGAGAAAGCGGAACGGGGCGACGTCATCGTCGTTTACGTCGGTGGTTATCCGGAGTGTGCCGACGTGGGTAGCGGTTTGATTATTAAAAGACTAATTGCAGTCGGTGGCGACGAAGTGCGTTGCAAAGAAGGCGTTTTGGAAGTTAAGTATAAAGGCACGGACGATTTCGTGGTTTTGGAAGAACCGTACGCAAGATATATTTCCTTGAAGGATAAGAAGGCGTACAATTTTCAATACGTCGTGGGAGAAGGCGAAATTTTCTTCCTTGGCGACAACAGAAACAACAGTAGGGACAGCCGTTACGGAATAGAAGGCGGTTCTCACTTAGAAGATTCGTTGTACAAGGCGGAAGACATTTGCGGTGTCGTACCCGATTGGGCGATACGATATAAAGACGTTTTAGAACGCGTGTTTTTCTAAAACACGGTGTTTCATATATTTACCTAAAAAAGGAGAAAAATAATTATGGCAATACGCATTACATCAGACAGTACTTGTGATTTGGGTGCTCTCACAAAGGAAAGAAATATCGGCATTTTGCCGTTGCAGGTCAACTTGGACGCAACCTCTTATCGCGACGGCGTGGACATCGTCCCTGAAGACATCTTCAAATTCGTGGCGGAAACGGGCATTTTGCCCAAAACCAGCGCGCCCAGTATCGGCGATTACGAAGAATTTTTCGCGGAACAGTTGAAAGTTGCCGACGAAGTTTTGCACTTCAACATTTCTTCGAAAAGCTCTGGTTCGCACAACGCGGCTTGTCACGCGGCGGAAAGCTTTGGTGGAAAAGTACGCGTCGTAGACAGCAAGGCGTTGTCTTCCGGACAAGGTTTGCTCGTTTTGAAGGCGTGCGATATGCGCGACGCAGGCAAATCGATGGACGAAATTGAAGAAGCGGTTTTGGAAATTCGCAACCGTATCAACACGTCCTTCGTGCCCGATACCTTAGATTATTTGCATAAGGGCGGACGCGTTTCGGGTATGGTGAAGACGGTGGCAAGTATGTTCAAAATCCATCCTTCGATTGTGATGGACGATGGTCAGCTTGTACCCGACAAGAAATACAAGGGCAAAATGTCGTTCTTGATGAAGCAGTACGTCGACGATTTGAAGGAAAAATACCCTAATTACGACAAGACGCGCTGTTTTGTAACGCACTCGTCCGCGGACAAGGAAATCGTGGATATAGTGAAGGCAAAAGTACAGGAAAATTTCGAATTTGACGAAGTGATTGAAACGGTGGCAGGCTCGATTATCACCAGCCATTGCGGTAAGGGTACGCTTGGGGTACTGTTCGTTTACAACGACTAATACACACGAAAGGAAGATATATGGTTTCCGTATACAACGACGCCGATTTTTTTGCGGTATATAAACAAAAGAAAAAACTGTTTTGGATATTTATGGCGGTGACGTTTTGTTATCTTGCCTTTTGTACGACGTGGCTGATTTATTTCATATCCTTGCCGTACGAAGACCCGATGCAAGCGCTCCCGAAATGGCTAATTTTCGTTGGGACGGCGTTGTACGTTATGTTCGCGTACCCGTATTTGGCGATTAAATTTAGCAGGGTAAGACGATATTATAAAATGCTTTCCTACGTTTCGCTTGGTTTGAAAGGCGAAGAAAGCAACTATTTTTATCGCTTTGAAGAACAGTCCTTACAAAAAGACAACATCGACGTTATGGGCTGTGTTTTTGAAACGTGGAACGAGAAAAAGCAAGAGTGGTTGGATAGGGTTGCCTACTGGGACGTGGAAAAACCGTTGCCCCCTTTTGAAGAAGGCGACTACGCGCACTATATTTTGCAAAGCAATTTCGTGATACAGTACGATATTTTGCAAAAACGCGCCTTGGAATTTGAAGAAGTAGACGAGTACGAATAATAAGGAGAAAGAATATGAGAGCAGTCGTGACTGTTACGGGTAAAGATAAAAAAGGGATTATTGCAAAAGTAAGTGGTTTCTTGGCGGAACACGGCGTCAATATTGAAGACATTTCGCAAACGATTATGGGCGAATATTTCGCGATGATTATGGTCGTGGATATGTCTGAAGCAACGGAAGGACTTGCCGAACTTTCCAAACAATGCGCGGAAATGGGCAAGCAAATCGGTATGGCGATTTATCTTCAACACGAAGATATTTTCAACGCTATGCACAACGTCTAAGGAGCAAGAGTATGTTTAGTAACAGCGACGTTTTAGAAACGATTGCAATGGTAGAAAAAGAGCATTTGGATATCCGCACGATTACGATGGGGATTTCCTTGCTTGGTTGTATCCGCGACAGCGCGGAGGCAACGGCGCAAAAGGTGTACGACTTGGTTTGCTCGAAGGCGGAAAACATCGTAAAAACGGCGTCCGACCTTGCAGGAGAATACGGTATCCCTATCGTCAATAAACGCGTGTCCGTCACGCCCGTCAGCTTGATTTGCGCGGCTTTTCCGGAAAAAGCGCCTTTAATTGCCAAGGCTTTGGACGACGCGGCGGCAACGCTCGGCATCGACTTTTTGGGCGGGTATTCCGCGCTTGTGCACAAGGCGATGGCGGATTATGAAAGGGTGTTTATCCGTACGATTCCCGAAGTGCTGGCATCGACGAAACGACTTTGTTCGTCCGTCAACGTCGGCTCGACGAAGTCGGGTATTAATATGGAAGCGGTAAAAATGCTTGGCGAAACGTTTAAGCAGGCGGCGGAACTCACCAAGGACGCGGACGGCATCGGTGCGGCGAAGTTGGTTGCGTTTTGCAACGCGGTGGAAGACAATCCGTTTATGGCGGGCGCGTTCCACGGCGTAGGCGAAGCGGACGTCGTCGTCAACGTCGGCGTATCCGGCCCTGGCGTAGTGAAAAACGCGTTGGAAAAAATTCCCGACGCCGACCTTAACGAGTGCGCGGAAATGATTAAACGCACGGCGTTCAAAATTACGCGCGCAGGACAGTTGGTGGCAAAAGAAGCGGCGAAGCGCTTAAACGCACAATTCGGCATCGTCGACTTGTCGCTTGCGCCTACCCCTGCTATGGGCGATTCGGTGGCGCAAATTTTAGAAGAACTTGGTTTGGAGTGCGTGGGTTGTCACGGCACGACGGCGACTTTGGCTATGCTCAACGACGCGGTAAAAAAAGGCGGTGTCATGGCGTCGTCCAGGGTCGGTGGTCTTTCGGGCGCGTTTATTCCCGTTTCCGAAGACATCGGCATGATTCGCGCGGCGGAACAGGGCAAAATCAGTTTGGACAAGTTGGAAGCGATGACCTGCGTTTGTAGCGTTGGTTTGGATATGATTGCAATTCCTGGCGATACGCCGGCAACGACGATTTCGGCAATGATTGCCGACGAAGCGGCAATCGGTATGATTAACGCCAAGACGACGGCGGTGCGTATTATTCCTGCGCCCGGCAAGACGGTTGGCGACCAAGTCAATTTCGGTGGACTTTTGGGCAGAGCACCTATTTTGCCCGTACACAGCGCTGGCGCGTCGCGTTTTATCAACCGTGGCGGTAACATCCCTGCGCCGATTCACAGCTTTAAGAACTAAAAAAACGGCGTACCATGTACGCGATGAAAAAGGTTAACGAATAAAATGGAAAGGAAAGACCTTCCGGAAAAATTCAAATGGAAAGTAACCGACGTTTTTGAAAACGACGAAGCGTGGGAAAGAGAATATAAGGCGATTGAAGAAGAATACGCAAATTTCGATTTGTCGCAGTTCAAAGGCAAACTTGGTGACAAAGCGACGCTTTTGCGTTGTTTTGCCTACAACGACGAGCTGTCTAGACGCTTGGAAAAGTTGTATTTGTACGCGCATATTTGCCACGATACGGACGTGCGCGTTGCAAAATACACGTCTATGCACGCGCAGGTTGGCGCGCTTATTTCTAAAGTGTTTGCCGAATTTGCGTTTGTTGACCCCGAACTGACGGCGCTCAACGACGAAACGCTTTGCTCGTTTATAAACGACCCCGATTTCTCGGCGTTTGACTACCGCTTAAAACGAGTGATGGCGTCGAAAGAGCACGTTTTAAGCGAAGGCGAAGAAAAGCTTTTGACGTTGGCAAGCGACGTTATGCGCGATTTCCAAAGCGTGTATACGATGATGAACAACGCCAACTTGAATTTGCCAAAGGCAAATTTGGGGGGCGAAGAACAACAAATGAGCCACGGTTTGTACGGGGTTGCGCTCCGTTCCAGTGATGCGGAAGAAAGAAAGGACTGGTTTAAAAAATATTACGGCGCGTATATTCAACTTATCGACTCGATTACGCAAACGTATTACGGCAACGTGAAGGCGGACGTTTTTTACAAGACGGTAAGAAAATTCGACAGCTGTAAGGCGATGGCGCTCGACGGCGAAGACGTGCAACCGATTGTGTACGAAAACTTGATTGAAGCGGTGCACGGTGCGCTCGATACCATGCACGAATATATCCGCGTCCGCAAAGCGGTGTTGGGTATGGACGAACAGCATATGTACGACGTGCATATTCCACTTGTCGAAAACACGGAAATCAAGCTTCCATTCGACAAGGCGTACGACTTGGTGGTGGAAGGGCTTGCGCCCCTTGGGAAAGCGTACCAAGCGCTCCTTGAAAAGGGCAGGGCGGACGGCTGGATTGACGTTTGCGAAAACGAAGGCAAGCGTTGCGGTGCGTATTCGGCAGGCATTTACGACGTACACCCCTTCGTGCTGTTAAATTATCAAGAAACGACCAACGACGTGTTCACGATTGCACACGAAATGGGACACGCGTTGCACACGTATAAGTCTGTGGAAACGCAACCGTACGCAAAGGCGAATTATACGATTTTCCTTGCGGAAATTGCCAGCACGGTCAACGAAGTGTTGCTGTTAAAGCACCTGTATAAAAACAGCGACGACAAAAACCTTCGCAAATATTTACTGAACTATTATATGGATATGATACGTTCGACGTTGTTCCGCCAAACGCAGTTTGCCGAGTTCGAGCAAATCGCGCACGCGAAGGCAGAAAACGGCGAAGCGTTGACAAAAGAATCCTTAAACGAAGCGTATTACGATTTGAACGAAAAATATTACGGCGACGGCGTCGTTCACGACGAAGAAATTGCGTACGAGTGGGCGCGTATCCCGCATTTTTACAGCTCGTTCTACGTCTATAAATACGCGACGGGGATTGTATCCGCCATTTCGATTGCAAAGCGTATTTTGACGGAAGGCGAAAGCGCCGTGCAGGATTATTTCGAGTTTTTGTCTGCCGGCGGTTCGAAAGACCCCGTGTCTATCTTGCAAAAGGCAGGCGTGGATTTGACGACGAAACAGCCCTTCGAAACGGCGATGAACGAATTTAAGGAAACTTTAGACGAATTTAAGTCGCTTTTATAAAAAGCAGGGGGCAGGTACGGGTTGAAACCGTTCGTGCCCACGACACACAGGAGAAAGATTATGGCAAATGAAACGACCACGATGCCCTATAACGCCGATGCGGAAATGGCGCTTTTGGGCTGTATGCTCATCGACAACGAAATTGCAATCGACGTCGTAGAAAAACTGTCTGAACAGGATTTCTATCAAGAATCGCATAAATACATTTTGCGCGCAATGCAAAGGGCGTACAACCAAAGAAAGCCCATCGACCTTGTTACCGTTTCCGACGAGCTGGAGAGAGAAGGCAGTTTGGAAAAGGCAGGCGGTTTGGCTTATTTGACGGAGCTTACCGAAATTACGCCGTCCGCCGCAAACTATAAATCCTATCAAGAAATCGTTTCGCGCGACAGCGTGAACAGAAGACTGATTCGTGCGTCGCGTAAAATCATTGAAACGTCGATGAAAGGCGTGGACGAGAAAACGGCGGTTGCGTTTGCGGAAAAGACGATTTACGACATTTCCAGTCAGTCGACCAACTCCGTGCTCGTGGGGATGAACGACGACGATATGCTCTCGCAGGTTTTAAGCAAGTTTGAAACGATTCAGGCAAACCCCGACGCGTTGAAGGGGATTCCTACGGGGTATAGAAATTTAGACAGAATTACGCGCGGTTTGCAACCGGGCACTTTGGTCGTCCTGGCGGCGCGTCCCGGTATGGGTAAAACGTCGCTTGCGATGAACTTGGTAGAAAACGCGGCGATGCAGGCAGGCAAAGTTTGCGCCGTGTTCTCGCTCGAAATGCCCCGTTCGGAAATTTATCAACGTCTGATTTGCTCGTATGCGATGGTCAGTGGCGAAAAGGCGAATTCTGGTAAGCTGGACTCGAAAGAGTGGCAAAAACTTTACCGTGCCAGCGATAAATTAAAGTCAGCAAACAAGATTTTCGTCGACGATTCGTCGAGAATTACCCCTGCAGGCATTTTGTCGCAATGCAGAAGATTAAAATCTTCCGTAGGCGCGCTTGACCTTGTCGTAATCGACTATATCCAGCTAATGTCCAGCGGTGACACGCGTACGGCAGGAAGCGAAAACAGAACGCAAGAAGTCGCGGCTATCACGCGTGAGCTTAAAATTATGGCAAAAGAACTTGGTGTGCCCGTGATTGCGCTTTCCCAGCTTAGACGTATCGCGTCTAACGAGCCCCAACTTTCCGACCTTCGTGAATCGGGCGCAATCGAGCAAGACGCCGACATCGTTATGTTCATTTCTCGTCCCGAAGTCATTGCAACCAAGGAAGAAATTGAATCGGGTAAGGTTATTAAAGGCGCGGCTGAATTGATTTTGGCGAAACACAGAGCAGGCTCGCAAGGGCGTATTTCCTTGAAATTCATCGGCGAACTGACGAAATTCGTCGACGTTGCCGACCAAAATATGGACATCGAGCCTCCGCAGTATGGTAAGGCGAAGGCGGATACGTACGAAGACGACGAAGAATACGTTGCGCCCGACGACGAGTACGGCTATCCTGAACCGCCTGCGCCGAGAAAGGGCGAATTGAAGGGTATGGACGACGAAGTTCCTTTCGAGTAAGAAAGGGGCAGGTATGCGTTGACGGTTGAAAAAGTATGGAAACGAAGATAAAACCCATCAACTCCGAAACGCTTTCGGAGGCAAAAACCATCATAGAAAACGGCGGCGTCGTCGGTATGCCGACGGAAACGGTGTACGGACTTGGCGGAAACGCCTTCAATGACGAAGCCGTCAAGAAAATTTTTGAAGTTAAGGGCAGACCAAACAACAATCCCTTAATCGCGCACGTGCATAAGGACTACGATTTGTCTGCGATTATCGATTACGACCCACCGTACGCGAAGAAATTGCGCGAAGCCTTTTTGCCTGGGCCGTTGACGCTCGTTTATCCGTCGACGGGCAAGGTAAGTCCGTACGTGTCTTGCGGATTGAATACGCTTGCCGTACGCGTGCCGTCGCACGAAGGCGCACAGGCGTTTTTGAAGGCGGTGGACGTGCCTGTGGTTGCGCCAAGCGCTAACTTATCTAAGCACGTCAGTCCGACGTCCGCCGGGCACGTTTTTGACGATTTCGAAGGCAAAATCCCTTTGATTTTGGACGGCGGAGCGTGTGAAGGGGGCATCGAAAGTACCGTTTGTGACGTAACGGGCGAAATCCCTATCGTGCTTAGACCTGGACTTATTACGCGCGAGATGATTGCAAAGGTCGTGGGTGCGTGTTTTGGGTACGAGCCTGACCTTGAAAACGCAGAAAAAGTAAAAAGTCCGGGGCTTTTGTACAAGCATTATTCCCCCCGTTGCGAAACGAAACTTTATCAAAAGAGCGGGCGCGCGCTTGCCCTGCAGGCGTGTTTAGACGCGATAAAAGACGGGAAAAAGACGGCGTGTCTTTGTGAAACGGCGGAAAAAGGCGCGTTTCAAAACGCGGGCGTAACCGTTTTGGATTTAGGCGAAACGGGAAGGGAAATGGCAAAGCGGTTGTATGCGCTTTTGCGTGAAGCGGAAAGGGTTGCGGACATATTGTTCGTTATCGAGCCTGCGGATACGGAAGGCGTAATGACGGGCGTATTAAATCGGTTGAGAAAAGCGTGCGTTTCTAAAGACGTGGCGCAAGGCAAATAAACGAAGGAAGGGGGCAGGTACGAGATGAGCGCGCTGAAAAGAAAGAAAATCGTATTCGTATGCACGGGCAATACCTGCCGTTCTCCTATGGCGGAAGCATTGCTAAAAGATAAGCTGGAACGGTTAGGATTGAAAGGCTTTGCCGTTTGCTCGGCAGGGATAAAGGTGGTAAAGGGCGACGGAATCAATCCCAAATCCGCGCAAGTTTTGACGGAACACGGATTGCCTACCGCAGAGTTTTCGGCGACGAAACTGACGCCAAAGCTCGTGAGAGAAGCCTTCGCCATCGTCAGTATGACGGAAAAACAGAAGGAATACTTAATGGATTTCCGCTGGAACGCGCTTAGAAAAATCGGCGAAGAGAACATCGAAAACAACGTGTACTCGTTTGCGGAAATTTCCGGTTATGAAGTCATCGACCCGTACGGCAAGGACGTGGACTGTTATCGGTACGTCTATCAACTGCTGGACGACGGCGTTGACGCGCTGATAGACAAACTCGACCTGCGCGCGCTTGCGTACGTACCCAAACCGCGTCAGGCGAAAAAGCCGAAGAAAGTCGGCGAAACGAAAGGGAAAAGAATTGAAAAATAAGGAGATATATTTATGAAGATTGCAGTAGCTTGTGACCACGGCGGATTGAATTTGAAAAACGCAATGATAAAGTACGTGGAAAAACTTGGACATACGGTTGTGGATTTTGGGACGACGACGTTCGATTCTTGCGATTATCCCGATTTTGCGGCGGCGGCAGCGGAAGCGGTGGCAAGTGGCGAGTGCGAACGCGGTATTCTCGTTTGTTCGTCGGGCATTGGCGTTTCGATTGTGGCAAATAAAGTGCCCGGGATTCGTTGCGCGCATTGTCACGATTTGTACTGCGCAAAATACACGCGTTTACACAACGACGCGAATATGATTGCGTTTGGTGAAAAGGTAGTGGGCGAAGGTATGATGCAAGAACTCGTGTACACCTTCTTGAACACGGAATTTGAAGGTGGCGAACGCCACGAAAGACGCGTTGCGAAAATCAAGGCGTTGGAAGAAAAATACAGCAAATAACGACGGCAGGTATCCGTTGAAATTAAACAAGGGGATTTTTATTATGGAAAAACACGAATTTTATGCAAATCCGAAATTTCATCACGTTCAGCATCCGTTAATCGAACACAAACTTGCGCTTTTGCGTGACGTTGAAACGAGAACGAAACAATTTGGCGAACTTGCGGAAGAAATCGCTATGTTGCTTACCTACGAAGCGACGAAAGACCTTCCTTTGGAAGAAGTGGAAGTGGAAACTCCCCTTGAAAAGGCGAAATGCTATATGGTTTCCGGCAAAACCGTGGGCATCGTTCCTATTCTCCGTGCAGGGCTTGGCATGGTTTCGGGCGTGCAGAAGTTGATTCCCAACGCAAAGATTGGGCACATCGGTTTGTATCGTGACCACGACACGCACGAGCCCGTGGAATACTACTGTAAATTGCCCATGGACGCGGAAAAGAGAACGCTGATTGTCGTTGACCCGATGTTGGCGACGGGTGGCAGTGCATCCGACGCGATTACGATGATTAAAAAACGTGGCGTTACCAGCATCAAGATGTGCTGTCTTGTAAGCTCCCCCGAAGGGATTAGACGCTTGATGGCAGACCACCCCGACGTCGATTTGTACGTGGCGTCGGTTGACCGTTGCCTTAACGAAAATTGTTATATTCTGCCTGGGCTTGGCGATGCAGGCGATAGACTGTTCGGTACGAAATAAGGACGGCGGTACATGAAACGGATTATTGCCATCGGCGGTGGCGAACTTCGAGAAAGAACAACCTTGAAGATTGACGAATACATTGCAAATCTCGCGAAGGCGCGCGCAGGGGAAAACAGAGCTAACGCTCTGTTTGTTCCCACGGCGAGCCACGATTTTATGCCCTATTATAACACTTTTCATAAGGTGTATACGGGCGTTTTCAATATCAAAACGGACGTTGCTTTGACGGTTTTCAAGGAAACGGACATGGAGAAATTGAAGGCGAAATTTGAAAAAGCGGATATGATATACGTAGGTGGTGGCGACACCGTGTTTATGATGGAACACTGGAAAAAAACGGGTATGCTTTCGCTTATAGAAGACGCGTATCAGCGCGGTGTGATTATTGCAGGGCTTTCCGCGGGCGCAATATGCTGGTTTTCGGACGTGTACACCGATTCTCAACACGCAACGGGCGAGGGCGAAAAATATGCAATGTACAAAGGCTTAAATTGGGTAAAAGGCGTAATTTCTCCGCATTATGGCGCGAGAATGCTTGACTTTGATAAAATCGTGTGCTATAATTACGACTGTGCTTTCGGGCTTGAAGACGACGCGGCGCTTGTCATTGAAGACGGCGAAGTTGTCGGTAGCTTATCGAGTGGCGGAAAAGCTTGGGCGTTGGCGGTCAAGGACGGAGCAGTACAAAAGAAAGAAATCGGATTGATGTAATCCGATTTAGATAAGCGGATGTGGCGAAACTGGCAGACGCGCAGGTTTCAGGTTCCTGTGGGAGACCATATGGGTTCGAGTCCCTTCATCCGCACCAAACAAAAATGCGTACCTTGTGGGTACGCATTTTTTGTTCGTCACGAATTTATGAAGGGACTCGAGGGTGGGAGCCGTTTTGCGGGAGCAAAACGCTTTGCCTAACGGAAATTGTATTAGAGTACGCTTGACGGCAAAGGACGACGTTGATAACGTCGGAGCGGGGCGCGCCGCTAAAGGCGCGAATCACTTCGCCCCAGCCATTTATACACGATTTAGTGAAAAAGCATCACTAAATTGTGTATTTTTGTATGTTTTCCGTTGCCACAGATTATATTGCGGGGAAGACTGTGGGGTAAATTGTGGGGTAATTGTGGG
>JAZRDK010000014.1:0-2580 GCA_045660225.1 Candidatus Scatosoma sp. | reverse complement strand
TTTTGCACCGTATTTCGAACGGGACTGCTTACGCTTAGCTACGCCGGCGGTGTCAAGTGCGCCACGTACGATGTGATAACGTACACCGGGCAAGTCCTTAACACGTCCACCTCTAATCAAAACGGAGCTGTGTTCTTGAAGGTTGTGACCTTCACCAGGGATGTAGACCGTACCTTCCTGCTTGTTCGTAAGACGTACACGTGCAATCTTACGCATAGCGGAGTTAGGCTTCTTAGGAGAAGTCGTGGTTACGGACAAACATACGCCACGCTTTTGAGGGCATTCGTCAAGAATAGGACTCTTGGACTTGTACAGGATACGTTCTCTGCCCTTTTTGATGAGCTGGTTGATAGTAGGCATTTCGTTTGACCTCCTTGTAAAAATTTTGGAATATATTTTCCCTCGAAACTGCCCTTACCGCAATTTCAAAGAAAGCAAATTTAGTGGTTGTTGCTTGTCCGAATCCCCTTTGTTTTACTAAGGTTTTCGGCAAAAGGGCATAGTATCCCCAAAGCGACAACGCATATATTTTAACACGAACGAAACCGTTTGTCAAACGTTTGAGCAAACTTTTTTTAATATTTTACCCTATATTCGCAAAAAAAGAAGGAATTTGCAAAATTTCTTGCAAATTCCCGTTCTTTTTATAAGTTTTGCAACTGAGAAAGGCATTTTTCCTTCATATCTTGGTATTTCTTCACCTTTTCTCTTTCGTCGTCAACAAGCTTTTTCGGTGCTTTATTGACGAAGTTTGCATTATTAAGTTTCCCTTCCGCACGCGCAATTTCACCGTCGATTCTTTCAATTTCCGCCGTCAATCTTGCCTTTTCTTTTTCAATATCGACAAGTTCGCCAAGCGGTACGTAAATCTGCGCAATCGACGTGACGGACGAAACGGTTTTCCCTTCCACGTCGCCAGCCGACGAAACAAGGTTTAACGCGCTTGCGCCAGAAAGTTTCATAATACAGTCTTTGTTGACCTGAATTAAACGCTTGCTTTCCGTAACGACGTTAAGTTCAACCTTCTTCGAAGGCGGGCAATCCGCATCCTTCTTCATCGCGCGGACAGCCTTGATAATTTCCATAACCCCTTCGAAGGTTTTTGCTTCCTTCTTATACGCCATCTTAGAATTGTATCTAGGGAATTCGGAAACCATAATGCTCCCCTTCGTATCGGGAAGGTTCGCGTAGATTTCTTCCGTAACAAACGGAATAAACGGATGCAATAATTTAAGCGCGTTTTCCAAAACGAAACAAAGCACGGACAATACTTCCGACTTTCTCTTTTCGTCTTCGCCGTAAAGTGCAGGTTTGGAAAGCTCGATATACCAGTCGCAGAAATCATCCCAAACGAAGGTCATAACCAAGTCGCTTGCGACGCCGAGCTCGTACTTATTCAAATTGTTCGTCGCTTCGCGGATGCAATTTTCAAGCTTGGAGATAATCCACTTATCCGCAGGCGCGAATTTCACGTCCTGAATCGAAGGAATTTTCTTTCCTTCTGCGTTCATCAATACGAAACGTGCCGCGTTCCAAAGCTTGTTGATGAAGTTTCTGCACGATTCTACTTTCGTATCCGAATAACGCGTATCGTTGCCAGGCGCAACGCCCGTAAGCAAGGAAAGACGAAGCGAGTCCGCGCCGTACTTTTCAATGACTTCCAACGGGTCGATACCGTTGCCCAGCGACTTACTCATTTTTCTGCCCTGTTCGTCACGAATAATACCGTGAATCAAAACGTCGTGGAAAGGCACTTTGCCCGTGTGCTCGATACCGGAGAAAATCATCCTGGCTACCCAGAAGAAAATGATGTCGTAACCGGTAACGAGAACGTCCGTAGGATAGAAATATTTATAATCTTCCGTTACGTCGGGATAACCGAGCGTAGAGAACGGCCAAAGCGCGGACGAGAACCACGTATCCAAAACGCCTTCGCCTTGGCGAAGGTGTACGTTTCCACACTTAGGGCAAACCGTAGGGTCTTCCTTTTCGCAGATAATTTCACCGCACGCATCGCAATACCAAACGGGAATTCGGTGTCCCCACCAAAGCTGACGAGAAATACACCAATCGCGCACGTTTTCCATCCAGTTGTAGTACGTCTTCGAGAAACGGTCGGGTACAAACTTAACCTTGTCCTTCATAACCGCCTGGATGGCAGGTTTTGCCAAAGGCTCCATTTTTACGAACCATTGCTTGGACACGATAGGTTCTACCGTAGAATGACAACGATAGCAATGTCCTACGTTGTGCGTGTGCGCTTCAATTTTTACAAGATTGCCAAGCGCCTTCAAGTCTTCAACGATTTGCTTTCTGGCGTCGTAACGGTCTAAGCCTTGGTATTTGCCTGCAAGCGCGTTCATCGTACCGTCGTCGTTCATCACACGAATAACGGGCAAATCGTGACGTTTACCCACTTCAAAGTCGTTAGGGTCGTGCGCAGGCGTAATTTTTACGCAACCCGTACCAAACGCAGGGTCTACGTAGTCGTCTGCCACGACGGGAATTTCTCTATCCACCAAGGGCAATTTCAAGGTCTTGCCAACGAGCGCTTGATAACGCTCGTCGTTGGGGTGTACC
>JAZRDK010000013.1:0-18917 GCA_045660225.1 Candidatus Scatosoma sp. | reverse complement strand
TCTATCGGCAGTGAACTTTGCCGTCAAATCGCTATGCATAAGCCCGAAGAGTTGATTGTTTTAGACATCTATGAAAACAACGCGTACGACATCGAGCAGGAATTAAAACGCCATTATCCCGACTTAAAATTGCTTACGTTGATTGCAAGCGTCCGCGACGAAGTGAAAATCCGTGACGTGTTTGATAAATACCGTCCGCAAATCGTGTTCAACGCCGCTGCGCACAAGCACGTTCCGTTGATGGAAACCAGTCCCAACGAAGCGGTGAAAAACAACGTGTTCGGCACGTTGAACGTAGCGCGCGCCGCAGACGAATTTGGCGTAGAAACGTTCGTGCAAATTTCTACGGACAAAGCGGTAAACCCCACAAACATTATGTGTGCAACCAAGCGTATTTGCGAAATGATTATCCAAACGATAGGCAAACATAGTAAGCATACGAAGTTTGTCGCCGTTCGTTTCGGAAACGTGCTTGGTTCAAACGGCTCGGTAATTCCGCTGTTTAGAAAGCAAATCAAAGAAGGCGGACCGGTTACGATTACGCACAAGGACATCATCCGCTACTTTATGACGATTCCCGAAGCGGTTTCGCTTGTTTTGCAGGCGGGTGCGTACGCGAAAGGCGGTCAAATTTTCGTATTAGATATGGGCGAGCCCGTAAAAATTTACGACCTTGCCTACAACCTTATCAAACTTTCCGGGTTCGAGCCGAACGTCGATATCCAAATCGAGTGTACGGGTCTTCGCCCCGGCGAAAAGCTCTTTGAAGAACGCTTGATGGCGGAAGAAGGCTTGCAAAAGACGCCCAACGGTTTGATTAGCATTGCACAGCCGATTGAATTTGACGAAGACTCCTTGTGGGAAACGCTGGATAGATTGCACGAAGAAGCGCACAACGAAAGCGAGAAGATGAAGGAGTGGGTGAAAGTGCTTGTCCCTACGTACACGATTGACAAAAGGGAAAGCGTTGCCGTCAACTTTTTGAGAAACGTTACGAAGGAAAACCAGGAAGAAAGCGCGTCGGTATCCACCGAAGAAAATGCGTAAAGGAACGTCTATGTTGACCAAAGAAAAGTACGCAGAGTACGTAAAAATCTTAAAAGAAGAGCTTGTCCCGGCTATGGGCTGTACCGAGCCGATTTCCATTGCTTACGCGTCGGCGAAGGCGAAGGAAATTTTGGGCGAAACGCCCGTTTCCGCGTTGGTGCAGGTCAGCGGTAACATCGTCAAAAACGCAAAGAGCGTAACCGTTCCGCATACGGGCGGTATGCGCGGTATCGATTCGGCGTTTATCGCAGGTATCGTTGCAGGCGACCCTTCGGCAGAACTGGAAGTTATTTCCAACGTAACGAAAGCGCAAATTCAAGAAATGCAAGCGGTAAAGAAGGCGTTTGATTTGACGATAGAAACACCGCAGGACGCGCGTATTTTCGATATAGCAGTTACGTTGCGTTCGGAAAACCACGTTTCGTACGTGCGTATTGCCGACCATCACACGAACGTCGTTTGTATCAAAAAAGACGGCGAAACGTTGTACGAAAACTTGCCCACGGACGAGGGTAAGGCGGATAGAAGTACGCTTTGTGTGGAAGATATCATCGAATTTGCCGACTGCGTGGACGTTGAAGACGTTAGAGAAACGTTGCAACGTCAAATCGATTACAATATGGCAATCGCCGAAGAGGGCTTAAAAAACGATTACGGCGCAAACGTCGGAAAAGTTCTGCTCCGCGCCTATCAACCCGACATTAAAATCACGGCAAGGGCGTACGCCGCCGCGGCAAGCGACGCGCGTATGAACGGATGCGAACTCCCCGTGATTATCAATTCGGGAAGCGGAAACCAGGGTATTACAGCGTCCGTTCCCGTCGTCGTTTATGCGCGTGGTTTGCACGTTTCTGACGAGCAACTTCTTCGCGCACTTTGCGTTTCCAACCTAATCACCATCCACTTAAAGGCAGGCATCGGCGCGCTGTCGGCGTATTGTGGCGTAGTATCCGCAGGCGCAGGTGCGGGCTGTGGCGTAGCGTATCTTTTGGGCGGTAGAAAGGACGAAATCGCGCATACGCTCGTCAACGCGCTTGCTATCGATTCGGGTATTATTTGCGACGGCGCAAAAGCGAGCTGTGCGGCGAAAATCGTTACAGCCGTGGAAAGCGGACTTTTGGGCTTGAATATGTATTACAACGGCAACCAGTTCTACGCAGGCGACGGCATCGTCAAAAAGGGCGTGGAAAACACGATTAAAAGCGTTGCGCGTCTTGCCCACGAAGGTATGCGCGAAACGGATAAAGAGATTATTCGCATTATGCTCGACTGCGATTAAAACAATCCAACAAAACCGACCGTTTGGGTGTCCAAGCGGTCTTTTTTTACGCCTTTTTTCACGGAATCCGCCGTTTAAGAAAAATATTTATTTTTTAATAAAAAATACAAAAAACCACCGTTCATTTCCTTGCTTTTTTAGGGCGTTTTGTGGTAGAATAAGCTTTAATCAATATTTTTGATAGAAAAGCGTTGAATATTCGAAAAATTCGTTTAATAGGAGAGAGTGTTATGGAAAGAATTTATAATTTTTCGGCGGGTCCTTCGATGCTTCCTGAAAGCGTATTAAAGCAGGCGTCGGAAGAAATGTTAAACTATCAAAACAGCGGTATGTCCGTAATGGAAATGAGCCATCGTTCGCCCGTGTATGAAAAAATTATCGGCGACGCGGAAACGCTTCTTCGTAAGGTGATGGATATTCCCGACGATTATGCGGTACTGTTTTTGCAAGGCGGTGCGTCGACGCAGTTTTCGGCGATTCCGTTAAATCTTATGAACGGTTCGAATAAAGCCGATTACGTGTTGTCGGGGCAGTTCTCGTCCAAGGCGTATAAAGAAGCGCAAAAATACGGCGACGTAGCCGTTGCAGGCAGTACGAAAGACAAAAACTTTTCGGCTGTGCCTAAGCAGGCGGAGCTCACGTTTAGGACGGATGCCGACTACGTACATATTTGTTTCAACAACACCATTTACGGCACGAAATTTCCGTATATTCCCGATACGGGCGACGTACCCTTGGTTGCGGACGTATCGTCGTGTATTTTAAGCGAGCCGATTGACGTGAAAAAATTCGGCGTACTGTACGCAGGCGCGCAAAAAAATATGTCCACCGCAGGCTTAACCGTGGTGATTGCAAAAAAAGAATTGCTTGGCAAGGCAAACGAAAAAACGCCGACGATGCTCGACTGGCAAGTAATGGCGGAAAACGGCTCGATGTACAATACGCCACCCACCTACGCAATTTACGTGGCAAAACTCGTTTGCGAGTGGATTTTGTCGCTTGGCGGTTTGGAAAAGATGAAGGAAATCAACGAAAAGAAGGCGGCGGGTTTGTACGATTATTTGGATAGCCAGGATTACTACGTTGCGCCCGTTGAAAAGGAAAGCCGTTCGATGATGAACGTTACCTTCGTTACGGGGGATGCGGATTTGGATAAGAAATTTGCCAAGGAAGCGGAAAAGGAAGGTTTGGCAAACTTGAAGGGACACCGCTCGGTTGGCGGTATGCGTGCGTCCATCTACAACGCAATGCCGATTGCAGGCGTAGAAAAGTTGGTGGCGTTTATGAAACGTTTTGCGAAGGAAAATCCCAAAGCGTAAGGATATTTATTAAAAATATAAAATATTTTAATAAAAAACGAAAAAAAACGAAGGTTGCCCGTTGACAAACGGAAAAGCTGTGGTATAATAGTGAGGTAACGGTATGAAAATTAAGTTAATGAATAAAATCGCAAAGCTGGGGACGGATATTTTGATTGCCGGAAAATACGAAGTGGGGGCGGACGTTGAAAACGAAGACGCGATTATGGTGCGCTCGGCGTCCTTGCACGAAACGACGTTTTCCGATAATCTCCGTGCCATTGCGCGTTGTGGCGCAGGGGTAAACAATATCCCCGTCGACAAATGCACGGAAAAAGGTGTAGTCGTTTTCAATACGGCAGGTGCAAACGCAAACGCCGTAAAAGAACTTGTTATTGCGTCGCTGATTCTTGCATCGCGTGATATTATCGGCGGTGTACGCTGGGCACAAACGCTCAAGGGCGAAGAAAACGTTGCGAAAGCCGTGGAGGCAGGAAAGTCTGCGTTCGTTGGGCACGAGTTGGCGGGAAAAACGCTTGGCGTCATCGGTCTTGGCGCAATCGGTGGTATGGTTGCAAACACGGCAATCTCGCTGGGTATGAGCGTGCTTGGTTACGACCCGTACATTACGGCGAAATCGGCTTGGAGTTTAGCGCCTGCAGTAAAACAGGCGGCGGATTATGCCGACGTGTTCAAAAACTGCGATTATATCACTTTGCACGTCCCTGCAACACCGCAAACGAAAAATATGATTAACGAGAAATCGATTGCCCAAATGCGCGACGGTGTGCGTATTTTGAATATGTCCAGGGCGGACTTGGTGGACGTATCCGCCGTCAAGAAGGCGATTGAAGAAAAGAAGATTGCAACTTACGTTACCGACTTCCCGACGGAAGAAACGGTGGGGGTAGACGGCATTATCACGATTCCACATCTGGGCGCGTCTACCATTGAATCGGAAGACCATTGCGCCGTTATGGCCGCGCAGGAGCTGGACGAATATCTCGCTTGCGGTAACATCCGCGGTAGCGTCAATTTCCCCGCGGTTGCAATTCCCCGTTCGGAGAAATCGCGCGTTTGCGTAATGCACAAAAATATTCCGAACATGCTTTCGCAAATTACGTCGGCGTTTTCGGCGGATAACATCAACATTGAAAATATGGCAAACGGCTCGAAGGGAGAAGTTGCTTATACGATTGTAGAAACGGATAGACCTGCAGACGAGAATCTCATTAAAAACTTGTCGGCAATCGGTGGAGTATTTGGAATTAAAACGTTTGCTTAAAATTAAAAAGGAGAAGGGAAAACTATGTTACTCAACAAGGACTATTACAAAGACAACGACGGTATGATTTGGCAAGCCCCGAAGGCGGATGACGAATACGTTTGGCGTTATGACGGCAATCCCCTGTTTGATATTCCCAAAATGAAGAAGTTTTGGCATATTTGCAACAGTGCGGTGGTGATGAAGGACGGCAAATACATCGGCGTTTTCCGTTGCGAAGATAAGCGTGGCGTGCCCGATTTGTATATGGGTTACAGCAACGACGGTGCGAACTGGACGTTGGAAGAAGAACCTATCGTGTTCTACGAGGAAGACGGTACGCCTTTTAAGTACTTGTACTCGTACGACCCTCGCTTGGTGAAAATTGAGGACGAGTATTACGTTATTTTCTGTTCGGATACGGAAATGGGTCCCAGCATTTACACGGCGAAGACGAAGGATTTCAAACGCTGGGTAAAGCATCCCAACGGGTTTTTGCCTTTCAACAGAAACGGCGTTTTGTTCCCTGAAAAAATCAACGGAAATTACGTAATGCTTAACCGTCCCAGCGACACGGGTAATACCCCTTTCGGTAGTATCTATATGAGTGAGAGCCCGGATATGCGTTACTGGGGCAATCACAAGCTTGTCATGAAGAATTTCTACAAAGACACTTGCTACTGGGAAAGACTTAAAATCGGTGCAGGTCCTGCGCCTATTAAGACGGAAAAGGGTTGGTTGCTTATCTATCACGGCGTACAGCAAACGTGTAACAGCTGGACGTATAGTTTCGGCGTTGCGCTTTTGGATTTGAACGACCCTTCGAGGGTGGTTGCGCGTGCGCCTATCTACCTGTTGACGCCCGAAACGGACTATGAAAGAAGTGGGTTTACCGACAACGTATGTTTCCCGTGCACGGCGCTTGTAGACAGCGAAGCTAAAATTGCTATCTACTACGGCGTAGCGGATACGAATATGGCGATTGCGTTTACGACGGTAGACAAATTGTTACAGTTTTTGGAAGACAATCAATAAAATAAAGGCTATGCCTTAAAAGGAGACGATAATGTCCCAAACGGTTTTGAAGAAGGAAGAACGTATCGCGTTTGAACTGCGTTCGCTGTACAAACGCTATGGGTACTTGCCTTATAAAATGAGCAAATTTGAAGAATACGATTTGTACGTCGCCAACAAGGAATTTCTCGTTGGCGACGGCGTCGTTACGTTTACGGACACCAACGGGAAACTGTTGGCGCTTAAACCTGACGTTACGCTGTCGATTATCAAAAACGATGCGGTAGGGAAAGGTAAACGCAAGGTTTGTTACAACGAAAACGTCTATCGTATTTCCCCTAAAACCAAACGCTTTAAGGAGCTCATGCAGGTCGGTTTAGAGTGTTTTGGCGATATCGACGGATACGACGTGTTTGAAACGGTGTTGCTTGCGGTCAAGAGCTTGGCTTGCGTTTCTCCGAATTTCGTTTTGGATATTTCCCACTCGGGTATCGTTTCTTCGTTGTTGCAATCGCTGGCGTGTGGAGAAGAATTCTCTAAGCAAGCAATGCGGTATTTGGCGGAGAAAAACGCGCACGAAACGCAAAAACTTTGCGAAGAATACGGCGTGTCTAAAGAGAATACGGAAAAGCTACTCCTTCTCGTTGACGCGTACGGGAAACCCCAAGACGTGCTTGAAAAAATTGCGCCGATTTCCGAAGGCGCGAAGGGCGCGTATGCGGAATTGAAAACGCTTTGCGAAGGTTTGCAAAAGACGGAATACGCGGACAAAATCCGCCTGGATTTCTCTGTGGCAAACGATATGGCGTATTACGACAACGTCGTGTTTAAGGGGTTTGTCGACGGCATTTCCGAAGGCGTGCTTTCGGGCGGTAGATACGACAAGTTGATGTCGAAAATGGGTAAAAAGGACGGCGCAATCGGTTTTGCGGTGTATTTAGACCTTCTTGAAGGGTTTGGCGAAGAAAAGTCGGACGCGGACGTGGACGTTTTGGTTTTGTATGCGGACACAACGCCTATCGACCTTGTCGCAAGCACGGTGGAAGGCTTGGTTGCCGAAGGCAAAAGCGTGCGCGCGCAAACGACGGCGGACGGGCTTAGATATAAACGGCTGGTCGAAGTGAAGGGGGTGGCAAAATGATTAACGTAGCGCTTCCTAAAGGTAGACTTGGCGAGAAGATTTACGGCGTGTTTAAGCGCGCCGGGTACGAGTGTCCTGCGATTGAAGAAGGCGGAAGAAAACTCATTTTCGAAAACGCTGAAAAAGGCGTGCGTTATTTTTGGGTCAAACCTTCCGACGTGTCCATTTACGTAGAACGCGGTGCGGCGGATATCGGCGTTTGCGGAAAGGATATTTTGGCGGAATACCTGCCTGACGTATACGAATTGCTCGATTTGAAAACGGGTGTTTGTCGTATGGCGGTTGCAGGCAAAAAAGGGTTTTACGACGACGGAAGAAACACGTTGAAGGTGGCGACGAAATTCGTCAACGTGGCGACGGAATATTACGCGTCCAAAGGGCGCGATATCGACGTGATACAGTTGAACGGTTCGATTGAAATTGCACCGATTTTGGGGCTTTCGGACGTGATTGTGGACATCGTGGAGACGGGCGCAACGCTTAAAGAAAACGACTTGGACGTAGTGGAAACGATTTTCCCCGTCAGCGCAAGGCTGATTGCAAACAAGGCAAGTTTTAAGTTTAAGACGGGCGAAATTCAGGAATTGGCAAAGAAGGTTAAGGAATTGATTGACCAGCCTTAAAGGTGTAGAGAAATGATTAGAAAGTTTAGATACGGCGAAGTTTCGCCCCAAGAGATTTTTGCAAGATTTAATCCTACGGCGTCCGTGGAAGGCGTCGTTTCGGAAATTATTGCAAACGTCGTGCAAAAGGGGGATACGGCGCTGAAAGAGTACGCGAAAAAATTCGACGGCGTGGATTTGGACAGCTTAGAAGTAACGCAGGCGGAAATTGACGAAGCGTACGAAAACGCGGATAAAACGTTTATTGCCGTCTTGGAAGAGTCGGCGAAGAATATTCGTGAATTCCACTTACAACAGGTAAGACAGGGGTTTACGATTACGCGTGCCGACGGCTCGGTTGTTGGGCAAAAAATCACGGCGATTGAGAAGGCGGGTTTGTACGTACCCGGCGGTACGGCGGCATATCCGTCCACCGTGTTGATGGACGCGATTCCTGCAAAAATCGCGGGCTGTAAAGAAATCGTGATGGTGACGCCACCTGCGAAAAACGGGAAGGTGAACGCGGATATTTTGGCGTCGGCGAAAGTGGCTGGCGTAACGCGTATTTTCAAAGTAGGCGGTGCGCAGGCGATTGCGGCGCTTGCATACGGTACGGAGAGCGTTCCTAAAGTCGACAAAATCGTAGGGCCTGGCAACGCGTACGTTGCGGAGGCAAAAAAGCAGGTGTTTGGCAAAGTATCGATTGATATGATTGCTGGGCCAAGCGAGATTTTGGTCGTGGCGGATGGTCAAGCAGACCCCGTACACGTTGCGGCGGATTTGCTGTCGCAGGCGGAACACGACAAGATGGCAAGCGCGGTTTTGGTTACGGACAGCGAAACGCTTGCCGACGCGGTAAGCGCAGAGCTTGAAAGACAACTCCCCTTGTTGCCCAGGTATGAAATTGCAAGAAAGTCGATTGACGACAACGGCAAAATTATCGTTGCGGATACGTTGGAGCAAGCCATTGAAATTTCCAACGAAATTGCGCCCGAACATTTAGAACTTTGCGTGGAAGACCCGTTTGCGTATTTGGACAAGGTAAAACACGCCGGCTCGATTTTCCTTGGCAGGAATTGTCCCGAAGCGCTCGGCGATTATTACGCAGGGCCTAACCACACGCTTCCTACGAGTGGTACGGCGAAATTTTCTTCGCCTTTGTCCGTTGACGATTTCGTGAAAAAGACGCAGTTTTGTTATTATACGGCAGACGGAATTGATGCCGTTGCCGATAAAATCGCCTTGTTTGCAGGCAAAGAAGGCTTGGATGCGCACGGTAAAAGCGCGCTCGTAAGAAAAAAATAAAATAGGCTTAGTTATGAGTAAATTTTTCAGCGCTAAATTTTCTGCGCTTACCCCGTATACGCCGGGTGAGCAACCCAAAGACGCGCAGTACGTAAAACTGAATACCAACGAATCGCCCTTTTCTTTGCCGGCGTCGGTTGCCGATGCGGTGAAAAACGAAGCGTCGAAACTGCAACTGTATTCCGACCCCGAGAGCACGGCTTTGACGGAATTGACGGCGTTGACTTTGGGGGTAAAAAGCGAACAGGTATTGATGACCAACGGCTCGGACGAAGCGTTGAATTTCGCGTTTATGGCGTTTTGCGATAAGACGCATCCTATCGTGTTTCCCGACGTCACATACGGGTTTTATCCCGTGTTTGCAAACCTGAACGGGATTCCCTACGAAACGATTGCGCTCAAGGACGATTTTAGTATCGATTACCGCGATTATTTGGGTTTGAATAAAACCATCGTGATTGCGAATCCCAACGCGCCGACGGGGCTTTGCTTGTCCTTAAGTGAAATAGAAGAAATTGTAAAGAGCAATCCAAGCTCCGTCGTGATTATCGACGAAGCGTACGTGGATTTCGGCGGTGAAAGCGCCGTTTCGTTGATTGATAAATACGACAACTTGTTGGTGACGCAGACCTTTTCTAAATCGCGTGCGCTTGCTGGCGGTAGGTTGGGTATGGCAATCGGTTGCGCATCGCTTATTGGCGACTTGAAAACGATGAAATATTCGACGAACCCCTACAACGTCAACCGTTTGACGGCGGTGGCAGGGTGCGCGGTGCTGAAGGAAACGGAGTGGTTTAAGACGGCTTGCGAAACGATAAAAGAGAACAGAGCCTATACCGTGGACGCGTTGAAAGGGCTTGGGTTTACCGTTTTGGATTCGAAAGCGAATTTCGTGTTTGCAAAATCGGAAGACGTCAGCGGACGGGAATTGTACGAAGAATTGAAAAAGAAAGGTGTGCTCGTCCGTCATTTTAACGGCGAAAGAATTCGAGAATTTAACCGAATTACCATCGGCTCGAAAGAGCAAATGGACGCGTTATTGACGGCGGTAAAAGAAATTTTGCAGGAGAAAAGGAAATGAGAAAGAGTGAAATTGTAAGAAAAACTGCGGAAACGGATATTCGTTTAAGCCTGAATTTGGACGGCGAAGGGAAATCGGCGATTGATACGGGTTGCGGTTTTCTTGACCATATGTTGACGCTTTTTTCTAAGCACTCTGGTTATGATTTGTCCGTAAACTGCAAAGGCGACGTAGACGTGGATTTCCACCACACGACGGAAGACGTGGGTATTGCGCTTGGCGAAGCGTTTTTTGAGGCGCTTGGCGATAAGCGCGGTATCGTGCGTTACGGCGATATTACGTTGCCTATGGACGAAACGCTGATTGCGTGTGCGGTGGATATTTCAGGACGTGATTATTTGGCGGTAAACTTGGATATCAAGGCGGAAAAGGTGGGAGATTTCGATACCGAGCTTTGTGAAGAGTTTTTGCTTGCGTTCGTGCGGACGGCGAAGGTGACGTTGCACGTAAGCCAGCTTGCCGGGAAAAACGCGCACCACATCATTGAAGGTACGTTTAAGGCGCTTGGGCGCACCCTTCGAAAAGCGACGGCTATCGACCCTGCGCGTGCAGGCGAAATCCCTTCGACGAAGGGGGTTCTTTGATGATTGCAATCGTGGACTACGGCGTGGGGAATTTGTATTCCCTGTACTCGTCGTTTAAGAAAGTCGGCGCGGACACGGTGCTTGCGTCCGACAAAAAAACGCTGGACGAAGCGGATAAAATTATCCTGCCCGGCGTGGGGGCTTTTTCCGACGCCGCGAAGAAATTATTCGACAGCGGACTTGCCGATGCGCTCAAACGCCAGGTGGAAAAGGGCAAGTACGTGATGGGTGTTTGTTTGGGTATGCAAATGCTGTTTGAAAAGAGCTTTGAATACGGCGAATACGACGGGCTTGGGCTTTTGAAGGGCGACGTCGTGCCGATGAAGGGGTATATCGACGACGGCTTGAAAATTCCGCATATCGGTTGGAACGCGCTCCGTTTCGAACGTCCGCACTTTTTGATGAAGTATTGCAAAGAAGGCGACCACGTATATTTCGTGCACTCGTATTTTGCAACGAATTGTGAAGATAGTTTGGTGGCGACGACGGAATACGGAAAGCGGTTGACGGCGACGGTGGCGAAAGACAACGTTTTGGGTTGTCAATTCCACCCCGAAAAGAGTGGCGACGTGGGGCTTGGTATTTTGCGCGCGTTTTGCGAGCAGAAGGATTAAAAGAGTAGAGTATGAACATATTTCCTGCAATAGATTTATACGACGGCAAAGCCGTCCGCTTGTATAAGGGCGATTACGCGCAGATGACGGTGTACAGCGACGACCCCGTTGCCGTTGCGCGCAAGTTCGAAAAGATGGGCGCGAAATATTTACACGCCGTTGATTTGGAAGGCGCGGAAAAGGGTGTGCCTTGTCACGCGGACGTGGTGTCTAAAATTGCGAAAGACACGGGTTTGCTTGTGGAAATCGGCGGTGGGATTCGCAGTATGGACACGGTGGACGCGTATTTCGAAAAGGGCGCTGACCGCGTTATTTTGGGTACGTCGGCGGTGACGGACGAAGCGTTTTTGAAGGCGTCGCTTGAAAAATACGGCGAAAAAATCGTCGTAGGCGCGGACGTCGTGGACGGAAAAATCGCCATCCGCGGTTGGAAGGAAAAATCTGCGTACGGCGTGGACGAGTTTTTTGAAAAGATGCAAGCGCTTGGTGTGAAACGCGTGATTTGTACGGACGTTTCTAAAGACGGCGCTATGCGCGGTACGAATTTGGAGCTTTACAAGTCGCTTAAGAAAAAGTACGGGTTGGAAATCGTGGCGTCGGGCGGTGTTTCGACGCTTGCGGACGTGGAAGCGTTGAAGGAAATGGACGTGTTTGGAGCGATTAACGGCAAAGCGTACTACATCGGCGCAATCGACCTGGAAAAGGCGATAGAGGTGGCGAAATGATAACAAAGCGTATTATCCCCTGTTTGGACGTCCGCGACGGGCGCGTGGTTAAAGGGGTGAATTTTGAAGGGTTGCGCGAAGTGGCGTCGCCCGTTGATTTGGCGAAATATTATTCCGATTGCGGTGCGGACGAGTTGGTGTTTTACGACATCACGGCGTCGGCGGAAGGTCGCGGTTTGTTTACGGATATTTTGCGCGAAGTGGCGAAAAACGTGTTTATTCCGCTGTCCGTAGGCGGTGGGATTCGCGGTGTGGACGATTTCGAACGCGTGCTTGCCTGCGGTGCGGATAAGGTCAGCGTGAATTCCGGCGCGATTGCGAATCCGAATATCGTCGGTGAAGCGGCGAAAAAATACGGCGACCAGTGCGTCGTTTTGTCCGTGGACGTCAAAAGAAGTCAAGGCGAATTTCGCGTGTTTGCGAAAGGCGGACGCGTGGACACGGGCTTAAACGCGATTGAGTGGGTTAAGCGTTGCGTGGGCGAAGGTGCAGGCGAAGTCGTTGTCAATTCTATGGACACGGACGGCGTGAAAAAGGGGTTTGATATCGAGCTACTAAAAGAAGTCTGTGCCGTGGTAGACGTACCCGTGATTGCATCGGGCGGTGCTGGCGGAATTGAAGATTTCGTAACGTTGTTTAAGGAAATTCCGGACATTGACGCAGGGCTTGCGGCGTCGATTTTCCATTTCGGCGAAGTGGAAATTAAGGCATTGAAGAAAAAGTTGGCTGACGAAAACATACTCGTTAGACTGTGAGGTAAAAAATGAAGATTGAAGATTTGAAGTTTGGCAAAGACGGTTTAATTCCCGCAATCGTCGTAGACGCGGACACGAAGGACGTATTGACGCTTGCGTATATGAACAAAGAAAGCTTGCAGATTACTTTGGATGAAAAGCGTACCTGTTTTTGGAGCAGAAGTCGTGGTGAGCTTTGGAGAAAAGGGGAAACGAGTGGCAACGTTCAGCACGTCGTTTCCGTGACGGCGGATTGCGACAAGGACGCGCTTTTGGTGCGCGTAAAAAAGGACGGGCCTGCTTGCCATACGGGCGAAGAAAGCTGTTTCTTTAACGACGTGTACGTGGGCGAAGAAACGCAAGGGTTTAGTTTGAACGGCTTGTATAATTTATTGCTTCAAAGAAAAGCCGAACTTCCGCAGGGCTCGTACACCACGTACCTTTTTGAAAAGGGCTTGGACAAGATTTTGAAAAAAATCGGCGAAGAATGTACGGAAGTCATCATTGCCGGTAAAGCGGACGACAAGAAAGAAACGATTTACGAACTTGCCGACCTTACCTACCACGCCATGGTTTTGATGGCGCAAATGGGGATTACCGTCGAGGAAGTGCGTGACGAGTTGGCGTCAAGACATATCATCGACCACAAAGTAAAACAAGAAAAAATGACGAAATAATCCTTTGCCCCTTTCGGTGTGTGCCGAAAGGGGTATTTTTTTGTCGTTTTACCGTATTAAAAAATTTAATAACATCTATCGATTTTTTCGATACAAAGCAAATTACTTTGGTAAAAAATAAATTTATTTATATATAATGTGGAAGAACGATTGACAAAAGATGGATTTTCGGTTAAAATGATAGTTGTGTTATAAGCAGAATTGGGTCTTAATGTCAAAAATTAGGTTTTGCGCCCAAAACTGTAAAGAATTTTGATAATAAACGAAGAGGTTTACTTGATGAAAAAGAAACTGAAAAGCAAATGGGTCGTTTTGCTGTCGGCAATCGGCGCAATCTTCCTTTTTGGGGGGTGTTCCGTCGGCAGGTCGTTGGATGATACGTTGAATTTGTACGATTTGACGGCACAGGTTACGTACTATTCCAACGGCGGTTTGTTCGAAGGCACGTCCAGCGTAAAGGAAATGTATTTTAAGACGGGCTCGAAAGCGCTTGATATCGGCAACGTCAACCCCACGAACGGGAGCGTAGAAATCGAACGTGACAACTACGAGTTCGGCGGTTGGTATCACGCGGTTTTGGATGGCTCGGGTGAGCCGACGTTCTTGGACGAAGACGCGAAGTTATACGAATTGGGCGACGAAGTGGACTTTACCCAAACGCTTGAAGAAGGCGAGCATTGGATTTTGGTTGCAAGATGGATTGCGATGACGAAAGTCAACGTACAACTCGTTTGCGACGAAGGGGAAAAAGTGCCGTTCGTCGTTGACGATGCGACTAAAAAATATGAAAACGGTGCGATTATCGGCTCGCTCGAATTTGACGTTCGCGACGAAGCGGTGCAACCTGACGGCGATGATTTCAAGGTCGAAAACAAAGAGTTTACGTTGCTTGAATATTATACGGACAAGGATTGTACGAAGCCTGTAAAGTGGCCGATTGATAAGGCGGAAGAAGACGTCACCATTTACGCCAAGTACTTAAAGGGCGACTGGACGATTGTCAAGACGGTTAACGAAGCGACGAAGATGCTTAGCAATCTTGGCGCAGGTAACCATTACTGGCTGACGAAAGACTTTGATTTGACGGGTAAAACGATTGCGCCCAGCATGTTTACGGGTGCGGAAATCCAAGGCAACGGCTTTAAGTTGAGCAATCTTACGGTTTCTCGTGGGTACATCGAAGCGAACTCTAAGATTTCCTTGTTTGGCGATATCGAGGCGAGCGCGAAGATTGAAAACCTGACTTTGGACGGTTTGAAATTTGAATACTCGATTAAAACTTCGCCCGTTTATCTCTATTTCGCGTTCACGTCCCTGGACAAAGACGCTACGGTGAAAAACGTTCAGCTTTCGGGTACGATGACGGTGACCAAGTCGAAAGACCATACGGTTTCGTCGTTTGACAACGATTATCAAAACTGTTTGTACGGCGGATATGCAACGGACGCGGAATACGTAACCGCGTCGAAGGGTGAAGGCTTTGTGGTGGCAGGTAAACCCAGCGAGTTTATCACCGTTAAGAATTTGTAAATATTAGGAGGAAGATAAATTTATGAAAAAGGCAATTAAGAGAGCGGCTTGTTTGTTGCTTTCCGCGATGACCGCGTTTTCGCTTGTAGGTTGTGGCGATGAAGAAGACTCGTCGACAGGCGGAACGACAAAGGCGTACGACACCGAAACGCGCCCCGTAGTATTTGCAACGGAAGCGCTTGACGGTAACTTTAACCCCTTCTTCGCAACGTCGGGTACGGATACGGAAATGGTATCGATGACGCAAATCGGTATGCTTAGCTCGGACGAAAACGGTAACATTGCATACGGCAACGACCAACCTTGCGTTACCCTTGACTACAAGGAAACGGTTGCGGAAGACCAAAGCTCTACCGAATACGAATTCATCATCAAAAAGGGCATTAAGTTCAGCGACGGTGTTGAACTCACCATCAAGGACGTACTTTTCAATTTGTACGTATATCTTGACCCTGCGTACATGGGCTCGGCAACGATGTATTCCACGGATATCGTCGGCTTGAAAAAATACCGCGCGCAAGACCCTAACTTGCAGGACGACAGCGCCGTTACCGACAGTACGCTTAGCGCAGGTTTCTATGCGGACGCGCTTGCAAGAAAACAAAACGTTTTGGACTACCTTGATAAAGATTCGGGTATGACGTTTACGGCGGACGAAGAAACGCAAATCAAGGCGGATATCGAACTCGTTAAAAAGCTCTTCCAAGAAGAAGTAGAAAGCGACTGGACGGCAAACCAAGGTACGCAAGAAAGCTATAAAGACGAATACACGTTCACGGAAGACTGGGAAATCTACTACTTTGTAGAAGGTTTGGTTACCGTTTGGACGGTGCAGGGCAAAGGTCAAAAGGACGAAAACGGTAAGTATATTACCAGCCTTACGCCTGCCGGCGTGAAACTTGCGGACGGCTCGACCTACGAAGGTCAGCACTACAACGCAGAACGCGTCGAAGGTATTCAAGAAGCGATGTCGGCTGGTACGACGGACGTAGAAAAGGAAAAGCTTGCGAAGGAATTCGCGATTAAGACCGTTTACGAATCGTACACGACCATCGACAGTCAAATTATGCAAATTTTGAACTTCTGGGCAACGGGTGCGAATATTCTCGACAAGTTCGCTGCGGAAGCAAGAACGGAATACTACGAAGGCAAAAAACAGGACGGTAAGTTGGTCGTAGAAACGATTGAAGGTATCACGACCAGCACGACGACGAAAGACTTCAAAGGCAACGAAATCGGCGCGCACGACGTTTTGAAGATTAAAATCAACGACATCGACCCGAAGGCGAAATACAACTTTGCGTTTGCGGTTGCGCCTATGCACTATTATTCCAACGAAACGGCTACGGCAAAAGCGGACGGCAAAACCTATTTCGGCGTAGAATTCAGTAACGACACCTTCTTTGAAGAAGTGTTGCAGGCAGATAAGAAAAACGCGTTGCCCGTAGGTGCAGGCGTCTATAAGGCAAGCACCTGGAACGGTCAGGGCACGCCTACGGGTGAAACGTTCTACGCGGATAACTTCGTGTACTTTGAACGCAACACCTATTTCGAAACGGTAGGTACTGAGCTTTCCAACGCGAAGATTAAGTACTTGCACTACAAGGTCGTTAACTCTGACAAATTGATGGAAGCGTTGAAGGCGAAGAATATCGACGTCGGTGAACCCAACGCAACGGAAGCGAACATCAACGCGATTAAAGACATTTCGCACTTGAACCAAAAGACGGTTACGACGAACGGTTACGGTTACGTAGGCGTCAACCCTAAGTACGTGCCCGACATCGAAGTCCGCCGTGCAATCATGATGGCGTTCGACCCCATCCATTGTTTGAACTATTACAGCGAAAAATACGCAAGCATTATCTATAGGTCGATGTCCAAAGAATCTTGGGCATATCCTAAGTCGGCGGAATCCTATTACGGCGTTGCAACCAGCGAACAAGAAATTTTGAACCTTGTTAAACAGGCAGGTTGGACGAAAGCAAGCGATGGCAAATTGAAGAACTCGAAGGGCGAAGTGCTTAAGTTTACCTTCACCATCGCAGGCGCAACCACCGACCACCCCGCAGCGACGATGTTCAGCGAAGCGGCGGATTTCTTGAACAAGTGCGGTTTCGACATCACGGTTACGACGGACGTCAGCGCGCTTAAAAAGCTTGCAACCGGTCAGCTTGAAGTTTGGGCGGCTGCATGGTCGTCTACGGTTGACCCCGATATGTACCAGGTTTACCATAAAGACAGTAAGGCAACCAGCGTCAACAACTGGGGCTATCCTACGATTTTGAACGACAGCACCGGTCAGTTTACGTACGAACAGGGCATCATTGACGAATTGAGTACGCTTATCGAAGAAGCGCGTGAAACGAACGTTCAGTCGACCCGTGCGGAAAAATATTCGCAGGCGCTTGACCTTGTTATGGAACTTGCGGTTGAATTCCCGACCTATCAGAGAAAGGACCTCGTCGTATACAATAAGGAAGTTATTTCCGCGGCGTCCTTGAACCAAAAGCCTACTTCGTATGCAGGCGTAATCGATAAGATTTGGGAACTTGATTATAACTAATTTAC
Source organism: Candidatus Scatosoma sp. (assembly GCA_045660225.1). Lineage (GTDB taxonomy): Bacteria > Bacillota > Clostridia > Christensenellales > Borkfalkiaceae > Scatosoma. The sequence goes on along the minus strand of JAZRDK010000013.1, from coordinate 1,451 downwards.
AACCTTTAACTCTACGCAAAAAATAAAAGAAAAGTGAAGAAACATCAATGATTAAGTACATTATTAAAAGATTGCTTCTTTCTGCGCTGATTCTTCTTGGCGTATCTATTATTCTCTACTTTCTCGTGCGTCTTATGCCCGTGAGCTATCTCGAACAAAAGCTTGCGGCGAGCCTTGGTAGTGCGGGCGGGGAAATTAGCTACGAACAGAAGTTGCAGGAAATGAAGGAATATTACGGCCTTGCAGATGAAAGTTTCTGGGGGATTTGTAAAGGGTATTGGGGATGGCTCACGAAATTCGTTTCAGGGGATTTCGGAGTCTCCTTCAAATACAATCAACCCGTTGAAGACGTCATCTTTAAGAATATGGGCGTATCTTTCGGCATTTCCTTCGTCGCGCTGATTTTGCAACTTATCATCGCAATTCCCTTGGGGATTAAGTGCGCCTGCAATCAATACGGCAAACTCGACTACACGGCAACCGTTTTGACGATGATTGGTATCTCTTTCCCGACCTTCTTCTTGGGGAGTATCGTCATCAAAATTTTCGCGGTTGAACTCGGTTGGTTCGAAGTCGGCGGTCTTCGTTCGTCGTTGCCTATGGACGCAACGGGTTGGACGCGTTTTTGGGATATGATGTGGCACCTGGTGTTGCCTATGTTTGTTCTCGTTGTCCTTTCCATCGGTGGTTGGTTGCGTTATACGCGTACGAACACGCTCGAAGTATTGAACGCGGACTACATACGTACGGCGCGCGCAAAGGGCTTGTCGGAAAACTCCGTCGTTTATAAGCACGTGTTTAGAAATACGCTGATTCCGCTCGTTACGATGCTAGCGGGGACGTTGCCGTCCTTGTTCGGCGGTGCTATGATTACGGAAACGGTGTTCGATATTCCCGGTATCGGTAACATTGCATACCAGGCGTTGCTTGCAGGCGATATTCCGTTTATCATGGGCTATAATATGTTTATCGCGTTTTTGACCGTCATCGGTATCTTGCTTACCGATATTATGTACGCAGTCGTTGACCCTAGGGTCAAGTTGTCTTAAGGGGGTGCACTATGAAGAAAACGAATCCTTCTAACATCGTCATCTCTGAAGAAATTGTCGAAATTATCGGCGCAAACCAAGAAGACGCGGTACAAGAAACGAAAAAAGATACGTCGTACGAAGATTTGCACGGCGAAAACTTGAACGACAGAGTGCGCGTGCTTTCGCCCGGTCAAATGGTTGCGAAGCGTTTCTTCCGTTCGAAATTGTCGATGGTGGGCTTGGTTACGCTTATCGTCTTGTTCCTTGCATGCTTTATCGGCCCGATTTTCTCGCCCTGGGCGGACGGTGGTACGCCACTTACCGACTACAACAACGTACAAGACGTCGTCATCACGGAAAAAATTGAATACGTTACCGAAGACGGTACGGAAGTGGAAGCGTTCCAAATCACGGTTACGA
>JAZRDK010000012.1:0-9918 GCA_045660225.1 Candidatus Scatosoma sp. | reverse complement strand
CGGCGCAGACGCTACGTTTACGATGGCTAGCGAAATGTCTGGCGACGAAAGCGAAATCGTTTACGTGTTCGACGCTGACGTGGACGTTGCAAGCATTAAGACGGCTTTGGAAACGGTATTCGCAACCAAGACCGCGGAAGGTGGCGTTTGGGAAGGCTCGTTCATTAACGTATCGACTTCCGTAGAAACGGCAAACACCGTGCTTGCAAAACATTACACGCTTCGCGCGGCAATCGCCGGCGTAGTATTCGCCGTGCTTGCATTTGCGTACGTATCCGTTCGTTACGGCTTGAATAAAGGTATCGCCACCGCGATTGCAACCGTTCTCGGTATGCTTATGACCGCGTCCGTTATCGTATTGACGCGCGTTAGCGTTACGGCAAGCGTTGCTTACGTAATTTCCCTGGCAGGTATCCTTACTGCGGTGATGACGCTTTTGACGATGAACAAATTCCGCGCCAACGAAAAGAAAGCGGAAGGCGACGCAGTTTCCTGTATCGCAGTCAAAGAAGTGCTTGCGTTTGCTATCGTGCTTGGCGTAGCCGTGCTTTTGGTTGGTATCTTCGGTAAAACGGCTGGCATCTGGTTTGCGATTTCCGCGCTTATCGGCGTTGCGGTTTCTACGGCAATCTCGCTCCTTTACGCGCCCGCTGTATACGTCGCATTGAACGCTTGTTGTGCTGGCAAGAGCAAGAGCGATTACGTAGGCGCAAAGAAAACTTCGACGAAAGTGAAGAAGGAAAAAACGCCCGTTGAAACGCCCGTTGCAGAAAAAGAAGAAGTTGTAGAAGAACCCGTGAAAGAAATTCCTGCAGAAGAAGTTGCAGAAGAAACGGTGGAAGAAACCCCCGCGGAAGAAGTTGCAGAAGAAGTGGTGGAAGAAACCGCTGACCAAGAATAAGAAAGGTCATTTGAAAACAAAACAGTTGGGCGGGAGGGATACGACGTCCCTACCTGCCCTTGTTTTATCAAAGAGGAAAAAGGACAGCCAATGAAAAAACTCGTTCCCGAATACGTCTTTTCGGAAGAACAATTGAATACGATTGCCGAGCTGGCGAAGGAAACGGCTTTTTCGGAGCAAATTACGCGTATTTTGTACGCGCGTGGCATAGATAGCGCGCAAAAAATCCGTCGGTTTATGCGTCCGTCGAAGGAGAATTTCCTTTCTCCGTTTTTGATGCAAGGCATGCGCGAGGCGGTGGATTTGATTACGCAAGCGCGTGACGAAGGCAGGACGGTTGCCGTCTTTGGCGACTATGATGCAGACGGCGTTTGCGCGTCCGCGATTATGTACCACGCTTTGCGCGATTTTGGTATCGACGCGCACGTCTACGTACCGGAGCGCGCGGAAGGTTACGGCTTGTCCATAGAAACGGTTGACCGTATTTTCGAGGATTGCAACCCCGAACTGTTTATCACCGTAGACTGCGGTATTTCCTGCGCAAAAGAAGCGCAATATATTTACGAGCTCGGCTCTGACGTTATCGTAACCGACCATCACGAGTTGCCTGAAATTTTGCCCGACTGCGTCATTATCAATCCCAAATTAAAAGACGATTATCCCTACGACAATCTTTGCGGTGCAGGGGTTGCGTTTAAGTTGGCTTGCGCGTTGATAGGCGAAAAGGCGTATCAATATCTCGATTTTGCTACGCTCGCGACGGTTGCGGACAGCGTGCCGTTGCTTGGCGAAAACCGTGATATTGTTACGGAAGGCTTAAAATTGTTCAACACGAAAATCCGCCCGTGTTTTTCCTATCTCATCGGCAAAAACTACGACGGAATCACGGCGCAAACGCTTGCGTACAACGTCGCGCCCCGCGTTAATGCGGCAGGGCGTATGGGCGACGCGCAATCGGCGTTTCAGTTGTTTATTTCAGACGACGAAACGGAGATTTACGACTTGGCAACCAAGCTTTGCTTGTATAATACCGAACGTCAAAAATATTGTGACGAGTTGTACGTTTCCGCGAAGAAAAAACTCCTTGAAAAGGGCGCGTACGGCAACGTGATTATGCTTTCCGACGAAAGTTGGAACGCCGGTTTCGTCGGCATCGTGGCGGCGCGCATTTCGGAAGAATACAACCGTCCCACGCTTTTGTTCGTGCACAACGGCGAGCTTTTGAAAGGGAGCGCGCGCAGTATCGAAAGCGTCAATATTTTCAACGCTTTGAAAAACTGTTCGCAGTATATTGAAGAATTTGGCGGACACGCGCAGGCGGCAGGGATTAACATCCGCGCCGATAAATTCGACGAATTAGAACGCGCGTTGAACGAAGAAATTGCGTCCACGTACACCGCCACCGACTTTGAACAAATTATCCCCATTACCGAAGAAATTCAAGGACATTTTCCTGAAAAATTCGCGCGAGAGCTTGCGCAAATGGAGCCGTACGGCGTAGGGCATAGACGTCCGCTTTTCGTGGTTTCGGCAGGGGCATGTACGGCGCGAACGGTAAAGCCGATGTCGCAACACCTGTCGATAAAAAGTGATTTTATCGATTTGATGTACTTTTCGGGTGCAAGGCACTTAAAGATTATCGAAAGCGACGTCAAAAAGAAATTCGTATTTGAAATCAACCTGTCCCGTTTCAAGGGCAGAGAGTATATTAAAGGACACGTCAAAGATATTTTGTACGACGGCAAGACGGGGAAAAACACCGCGGAAAGCATTTTTTCCAGCAATATCACCCGTTTCCACGCACAAAAAATCGAGCCTGAAATCGTTTCGCTTTGCACCCAGCAGGTGAAAGCGTTGATTGAAGAAAAAAGAAAAGAGTGCGCCTACGGGCTTTGCTTGATTGCGTCGGACAGACGGACGCTTCGTTTCTACGAAGGCTTGGAAGATTTTGGGTGCGACTTATTTTACCCGTCGTCGAGAAATCTTGCCAACGCGCTGATTGTGTCGCCGGCGTGGGATGCGGATTTGTCCGGATTTAGAGATTTTATTTTCTTGGACACCCCGTCTGATTTTAATTTGCAGGCGCTGGAAGGGAAGAAAGTGTTTGTCAACACTGAAATTTCCGGGTCTACGATGTTTGAAGGCTTAGACGTTGCAAGGGAAAGCCTTTTAGAAATTTTCTCGGCGCTGAGAAAAGACGTGCATCACTTATTCGGCGGAACTGTGGAAGAGCTTGCGCTGTCTTGCGGTGGGCTGGGTTTTGACAAACGAGAATTTATTTTCGCCGTCAACGTGTTTGAAGAGTTGGGCTTGGTGTCGTTCGGCGACGGAAGACTGACCGTGTACCGTGGCGTGAAGGCGGAATTAAGCGATTCGGCAATTTATAGGAAAGTTTGCTTATTAAAGGAACAGTAAAAAACCAAAGACGGAAAGGGTAAACTGTATGGAAGGTACGTTAGAAAAAATCCGTATATCGTATGGCGAACAGGACAGAGAAGTCCTTGAAAAAGCCTACGACTACGCTAGGGAAGCGCATGCCAACCAAAAGCGCGCTTCTGGCGAGCCTTATTTTATCCACCCCTGCGCGGTTGCGGATATTTTGATGGAGCTCGGCTTGGACGCCGCGACGATTGCGGCGGCGCTTTTGCACGACGTCATTGAAGATACGTCGTCTACCGCCGAGGATATTAGAAAAGAATTCGGCGATGAAATTTTAGAGCTTGTGGGTGGTGTAACCAAGCTGGAAAAAATCGTGTTCAAGTCGGTGGAAGAGGCGGACGCGGAAAACTTTAGAAGAATTTTCGTCGCTATGGCGAAGGACGTGCGCGTTATCATCATCAAACTCGCCGACAGATTGCACAATATGCGTTCGCTGAATTTCCTTTCTGCAGAGCGTCAAAAACGTATGGCAAGCGAAACGCTGGAAATTTACGCGCCACTTGCAGGCCGACTTGGTATCTCGCAAATTAAGTGCGAACTGGAAGACCTTTGCTTGAAATATCTCGACCCAGAGTCGTACGAATATCTGCTTTATAACATCCGCGAACGTCTGTCCGAGCGTAAGGAATTTGTCAACGGCATCGTCGAAGAACTCAAAGAATTGATGATGGTGGACGGCGTGGAAGGCGAAGTGTTTGGACGTCCTAAGCATTTCTATTCCATCTATAAAAAGATGAAAAATAAGGGCAAAACGCTGGACCAAATCTACGATTTGACGGCGGTGCGCGTTATCGTCAAGGACATTAAAGAGTGTTACACCGTCCTTGGTAGTATCCACGAAAAATGGAAACCGATTCCCGGGCGCATTAAGGACTACATCGCTACGCCAAAGCCCAACAAATATCAATCGCTCCATACGACGGTTATGACGAGATACGGTCAACCGTTTGAAATTCAAATCCGTACGGAAGAAATGCACCGCATTGCAGAATTCGGTATCGCGGCGCATTGGAAATATAAGGAAGGCAAGACGGAAGAGGCGGCAAGCAACTTTGAAAACCGCCTGGGCTGGCTTCGCGAAATGATGGAGTGGCAGGGTGATTTGAAGGACTCGCGTGAGTTTATCGACGCCTTGAAAACGGAATTGTACAGCCACGAGCTCTTGGTATTCACACCGCGCGGTAAGGTCATTTCCTTGCCCCCCCAAGCAACGCCCGTAGACTTTGCATACGCCATCCACTCGGAAGTGGGCAACCGCTGTACGGGTGCGCGCGTCAATTCAAAAATCGTGCCTTTGACGACGACTTTGGAAGTGGGGGACGTGGTAGAAATTATCACTTCGCCAAACTCGAAAGGCCCTTCGCGCGACTGGTTGAAATTTATTAAATCGTCCAGCGCAAAGGCGAAAATTCGTCAGTTCTATAAAAACGAATTAAAAGAAGAAAATATCCGCATCGGTCAAATCAAGCTGGACGACGAAGCGAAAAAGAAGGGATTCTCTCTTTCGTCGCTACTTACCGAAGAATCGTTTAAGCGCATTTGCGAACGTTTCTCGTTTACCGAAGTGGAAGAAATGTACGCGGCGGTGGGTTACGGCTCGATTTCCGTCAACCAAATCCTGTTTAAGCTCATCGACTACGCGCGCAAAGAAACACCGCTTGCCTTTGAAGTGCACGCAGGCGACGGTGGCGGAAGAACGCCTGGCGGTGTACTCATCAACGGGCAGGCAGGTATGCTGGTGCGGTTTGCAGGGTGCTGTTCACCCGTTCCTGGCGACCAAATCGTGGGCTATACGTCCAGGGGCAGGGGTGTCATCGTGCATCGCGCCGATTGTCCGAATATCCGCGGAAGCGAAGCGCAACAACGTCTTTTGACGGCGGAGTGGCAAATCGCGAGTGGTGCAAAACACCGTTACAACGCCAACATTTCCATCCGCGCCATCGACCAGGGCTCGGCACTGTCCGTGCTTTCGTTCGTCGTTTCGGAAATGAAACTGTCGATTACGTCCGTCAACGGCAGAATCGATAAAAACCGCGACGCCATTTTGGAAGCGCAAATTTCGTTTGCCGACATTTCGGAAGTGGATTTGCTCATTAAGAAAATGCAGGCGGATAAGCGCATCTACAAGGTGCATCGTATCACGTCTTTGTCGTAAAGGAAAAACCGTATGCAAATTATCACCATTTCGCCCCGTGGATTCGGGGCGAATACTTATGCCATTACTTTGGACGGCAAAACCGCGCTGGTTATCGACCCGTCCCAACCGCGCGTGGAAAGCGAGCTCATTAAACGCGGTCTTACGCCCAAATACGTCCTTTTGACGCATTGCCATTTCGACCACGTAGGCGGTGTGTCCGCCCTGCAACAATCGGGCGCAAAGGTCGTTTGTTCGACGCAAGAAAAACCGCTTATCGGCACGACGGCGGACCTTTTTGAGCTGTTTGGCGTGCCTCGTACCCCGTTTGTGGTGGACGAAACGATGTCGGACGGCGAACAGCGTACCCTTTGCGGACTGCGCGTCGAGCTTATTTTGACGCCGGGACATACGCAAGGTAGCGCGTGTTATCGGATTTGGGACGAAGAGGGGAAAGCGTATTTGTTTTCGGGTGATACGCTGTTTGCAGGCAGTATCGGGCGTACCGATTTTCCGACGGGAAACGTCGCGCAAATGCGCGCGTCTTTGAAAAAGTTGTCGGCGCTTGACGGGGATATGCCAACGTTTGCAGGGCACAACGAAGAAACGACTTTAGAACACGAAAGAAAAACGAATCTGTTTATGGCGGATGCGTAAAGGAAGAGTATGTTTACCACCGATTGCAATTTTTTAGAAAACGAGTTGCTTGACGTCGTGCGCTTATTCAAGCGCCGTCCGCAAGAACTTACCCACTCTTTTCGTTTTGATAAGGGTGTGTTTTACAATGCGTTTTCGGTGGATGGACAAGAATTTGCCTTCGAAGATGGGGGGCAGGTATGCGATGAATTAGAATTTAAGCGTTTAGAGCGTCGTTTTGCCAAACTTCATCTTTATGAAATTTTGGCAAACTTATATGGCGAAGAAATGCCTTGGGGCGCTTTGACGGGGATTCGTCCTACCAAGCTTGCGTATGCAGAGCAGGAGGCGGGGCGCGATTTTACGGCGCTGTTTAAGACGATGCACGTTCGAGAAGACAACGTCCGTTTGGTGGCGGAAATTTTGAAAACGCAGGCAGGGATTTACGAAAAAAAGGACGGCAATACCGACCTGTTCGTGTCAATTCCTTTTTGCCCGACCAAATGCGCGTACTGTTCGTTTATTACCGCGCCGATTGATAAGACGCGCGCATTTTTGCCTGCCTATTTGGACGCTTTGACAAAGGAACTTGACGCGGTGAAAGACTGCGTGGGCAATCTTCGAAGCGTGTACGTAGGCGGTGGTACGCCGTTTGCCTTAGACAAGGACGAACTTAGGCGGGTTTTGCAAGGTATTGCGCCTATTTTTGAAAAGAAAAAAGTGGAATATACGGTGGAAGCAGGCAGACCGGACGTGTTTACCGAAGAAAAGCTTGCGCTTTTGAAGGATTACGGCGTAACGCGAATTTGCATCAATCCGCAAACGTTTTCCGACGAAACGTTGAGAAAAATCGGCAGAAAGCATACGGTTGCGGACGTATATCGCGCCTTCGAACTTGCAAAGAAATACGATTTTTCCGTCAACGTCGACCTGATTGCCGGCTTAGAAGACGAAACGCCTACCGTGTTTGAAGAGAGCGTATTCCGCGCGGTGGAAACGGGGGCGGATAATATCACTGTGCATTGTTTGTCCTTGAAATCGGGCGCGAAGTTAAAGGAAGAAAACGAGTATTTGGAAAACGATTTCATCTCGGACATGGTGGCTTGTTCGCGCGAAATTTTGGGCGCAAACGCGTACCTGCCCTATTATATGTACCGCCAGAAATACCAGGTCGGCAACAACGAAAACGTGGGTTGGACGAAGGCGGGCAAGGCGTGTGTGTACAACGTCGATATTATGGAAGAAACGGCGGACAACCTTGCCGTGGGCGCAAACGCCATTTCCAAGCGCGTGTTTACGCAAAAGGGACAAATTCAAAGACTTGCTTCGCAAAAGGATTTGAAGACGTATATCGCGTGCGTGGACGACATTATAGAGAAAAAACGCAAATTTTTTGAATAATTGTGCGAAAAAGGGAAAAACGAGCGCGTTTTTAGTTTACAATTGAAAAAGAATATGTTAAAATAGTACCATCGACCGACTGGGAGGCAGGATTCTCCACGGCTTTCTCGGCGGTACGAGATATAATTTCCATATAGGAGGATAAAAAAATGGAAAAGAACGAAATCATTGCGAAATTTGCTACCCACGAAGGCGACACGGGTTCGCCTGAAGTACAGATTGCTTTGCTCACGCAGAGAATCAACCACCTTAACGAACATCTTAAAATTCACAAGCAGGACAACCACTCCCGCCGTGGTCTTTTGAAGATGGTAGGTAAGCGCCGTGGCCTTTTGGACTACTTGAAGGCTAAAGACATCGAAAGATACAGAGCGATTATCGAAGCGTTGGGTCTTCGTAAATAATGCAAGCACGAAAGGGCGGGTTATTTTAACTCGCTCTTTTTTGTGAATAAAGGAAATTCGGCAACCATCGTTGGCGAAGGAAGGGCAAAACTTTGGCATACGTTTTCCCCTAAAATCGTCAATCGGCACTCGTTTGCGCCAAGCGACGCTAACGGACAAGAACAAAAAAGAATTAAAGTATAAGGAGAATTTTTACAATGCCAGATTTAACGAATAGCAAAGTATTCAAAACTAACTATGCGGGCAAAGAGCTCGTTGTCGAAATCGGAAAGTACGCTGAACAGGCAAACGGCGCTTGTTTGGTGCGTTGTGGCGACACCGCGGTACACGTTTCGGTTTGTATGTCTGAAACGGCAAGAGAAGGTATGGATTTCTTCCCCCTTTCCGTTGATTACGAAGAAAAAATGTTTGCCGTGGGCAAAATCCCCGGCGGTTTCAAAAAGCGTGAAGGCAGGGCGTCTGATAAGGCAATTTTGACCAGCCGTTTGATTGACCGTCCCATCCGTCCCTTGTTCCCGAAAGGCATTTTCAACGACGTAGTCGGTGTTGCTACCGCACTCTCGGTTGACCCCGACGTTTCGCCGGAGCCTTTGGCAATGGTCGGTTCGTCCATCGCGCTCTCTATTTCGGATATTCCTTGGGCAGGCCCTACGGGCTCGGTTGTCGTTGGTATGGTAGACGGCGAATACGTCATCAACCCCGACGTTGAACAACGCGCAAAGAGCACGATTCACTTGAACCTTGCTGGTACCAGCGACGCTATCCTTATGATTGAAGCAGGCGCAAACGAAGTTACCGATGCGGAAATGGTTGGCGCTATTATGTACGGCCACGAAGAAATCAAGAAGGTTTGCAAATGGATTCAAGAAGAAATCGTTCCCGTCGCAGGCAAGCCTAAGAAGGAAATGGAATTCTACCGTATCCCTGAAGAACTTGACGCGGCTGTAAAAGCGTACGGTTACGATAAGTTGTTTGAAGCGCTTGACACGTTCGACCGTCAGGAAAGACAGGCAAAGCAGGCGAAAGCGGAAGCAGAAATTATCGAACATTTCAAAGAAATCTATCCCGACCAAATGCGCGAAGTAAAGGATTCCATTTACTACATCGTAAAGGGCATCGTTCGTGCAAAGATTTTCGAAGGCGTTCGTCCCGACGGCAGAAAGCTTACGGAAGTTCGTCCTATTTGGTGTGAACACGGCATCCTTCCCAGAGTCCACGGCTCGGCAGTATTCACGCGTGGTCAAACGCAGGCGTTGACGACCTGTACGCTTGGTATGCTTGGCGAAGCGCAAAGGATGGAAGGTCTTGACGAAGAAGAAGAAAAGAGATATATGCACCAGTACAACTTCCCCGGTTATTCGACGGGCGAAGCAAAGGCGCTCCGTTCCCCCGGCAGACGTGAAATCGGTCACGGCGCGTTGGCTGAACGTGCGTTGGTTCCCGTAATCCCCAGCCCCGACGAATTCCCGTATGCAATCCGTGTCGTATCCGACATCTATTCGTCCAACGGCTCGTCGTCGATGGCGTCGGTATGCGGTTCGACGATGTCGCTTATGGACGCAGGCGTTCCCATTAAAGCGCCCGTTGCAGGTTGCGCTATGGGTCTTGTTAAGGACGCGGAAACGGGCAAATACGTTATTATGACGGACATCCAGGGTCTTGAAGACTTCCTTGGCGATATGGACTTCAAAGTGGCAGGTACGGACAAGGGTATCACCGCGATTCAGATGGATATCAAGATTAAGGGTATTTCCGAACAGATTATGCTTGATGCAATCGCACAGGCGCAGGATGCAAGAAAGCACATCCTTTCGAAGATGCTTGAATGCATACCTACCGTAAGCGAAGAACTTTCGCGTTATGCACCCAAGATTATCACCTTCAAAATCAACCCTGAAAAAATCGGTGACGTCGTTGGTAAGCAAGGTAAAGTTATCAACAAGATTATCGAACAAACGGGTACGAAGATTGACATCGAAGACGATGGTACGGTATGTATCGCT
>JAZRDK010000011.1:0-24989 GCA_045660225.1 Candidatus Scatosoma sp. | reverse complement strand
CATGGAACAACTCCTTGGCTCCCAGAACGACATGGCTACGATCCGACTTTTTTCACGGAACACACCGCCTTGCGCAAGCATTTCGTTGACGAGGGTGGTTTTGCCGTGGTCAACGTGCGCAATGATGGCTACGTTTCTCAAATCTTCTCTAATCATTTGTCTTACTCCTTCGAAAAAACTCTTTTAACTTCATCATTGTAATATATTTTTGTGAAAATGACAAGAAAATTAACGGGGCTTTTTTAAGTTTTTTTTAATAAAATTAAAAAATCTGCCCGTTTTTAGGCAGATTTTTTAGTTAAAGCTCTTCTACTTTTTGATTTCGATAGGTCGTGAAACGAATTTTGTAGCCGTTATCCTCTATCTCTTCGCCCTCGTAAACCTTCTCAAAATTCGGCAATTTATCAAGGTTTGGAAAGAAAACGGTTGCACCGCCGACGGCGTCTACTTTGGTAACGAGCGCCTCGTCGCAGTACGGCAATAATTCCCTATACACCTCGCCGCCGCCGATAATAAAAATCTCTTCGTTTTTACGGGCTTTTAGCTCTTTTTTTAAGTCCTCGTACGAACGGACGATAACGCAATCATCGCGTACCTGCCCCCTCGAAAGGACGATATTTACTCTGTTTTTTAAGGGCTTGCCATTCGGAAAAGAACGCAAGGTGTTCCCCCCCATGACGACGGTATGTCCACTCGTCGTTTCACGGAAAAATTTCATATCCTTCGGTAGGGAAAACATCATATCGTTGTTCTTCCCGATGCCCCACTCTTTGTCTGCGTGTACGATTGCCCGTATCATATTGCCACCGGTATCTTTTTATCGAATTTTTCGTACTCGTAGTCTTCGAGCCTAAAACTATCTACCGTGAAATCGTAGAAATTCGTTACGGACGGGTCGATAACGAGCTTAGGCGCTTTGTGTTGAGGGTTGGAAATCACCTCTTCCACAAGCGGAATATGTCTATCGTAGATATGCGCGTCCGCAATGACGTGCACGAGTTCGCCCGCCTTCAAACCCGAAACCTGCGCAAACATAATAAGAAGGACGGCGTATTGTACGACGTTCCAGTTGTTTGCAGTGAGCATATCGTTAGAACGCTGGTTCAAAATCCCGTTTAAGGTATCGCCCGTGACGTTGAAGGTCATCGAGTACGCGCAAGGATAAAGCCCCATTTCGTGCAAGTCTTGGAAATTGTAGATGTTCGTCATAATACGACGGCTTGCAGGGTTGTGTTTTAAGTCGTAAAGCACCCTGTCCACCTGGTCGAATTCGCCTTCCTTGTACTTGTGTTTTACGCCAAGTTGATAGCCGTACGCTTTACCGATAGAGCCGTTTTCGTCCGCCCAACTGTCCCAAATATGCGAATTTAAGTCGTGGATATTGTTGCTCTTTTTTTGCCAAATCCAAAGCAATTCGTCCACGCAAGACTTAAACGCGGTACGGCGCATCGTCAAGATAGGAAATTCTTCCTGCAAATTATAACGGTTTACGATACCGAATTTTTTCACGGTATGCGCAGGCGCGCCGTCTTCCCATTTCGGGCGCACGTTAAGGTCGGTATCCCAAAACCCGTTTGCGATAATATCCTGCATATTTTGGGCAAAAATTTCGTCCGCTCTGCTCATAAAACACCTCTTTTGTTATTCCGTTATAGTATAACATAACGACTGTCCTGCCGTCAATAGGAAAAATTGCTTTTTCTATGAAAAAATAAAAATCTTTTGCATATTCTTGCAGATTGTTTTTCGAAAAAGTTGACAAACGACAAAAAAATGGGTATTATAGTAACGTACGAAAAATATTTGTAAGGAGAATTCTTAATTCTATGAATAAGAAAACCGTAAAAGACGTAGACGTAAAAGGCAAAAAAGTTCTCGTCAGATGTGATTTCAACGTGCCTATGAAAGACGGCGTTATCACCGATGAAAACCGTATTATCGGCGCACTTCCCACCATCAAATATTTGATGGAACAGGGCGCAAAAGTTGTGCTTTGCTCGCACATGGGCAAACCCCACAACGTATTCGACGCTAAGCTTGAACTCAACAAGAAGGAAAAGGCTAAAGTTGCCGCTTTGCCCGAATCCGAACAAGCACGCGCTACGGAAGAATTCCTTGAAAAAGCAAAGAAAGACGTCAAGAAATTGACGCTTGCACCCGTTGCCAACCGTTTGAACGAATTGCTTGATGGTAAAGTTGCGTTTGCAACCGACGTTATCGGCGAAGACGCAAAGGCAAAGGTTAACGCTTGTAAAGAAGGCGAATGCGTACTTTTGGAAAACCTTCGTTTCCATAAAGGCGAAGAAAAGAAAGCGCCTGAATTTATGCAGGCACTTGCAAGCTATTGCGAAGTCTACGTAAACGACGCGTTTGGTACGGCGCACCGCTCCCACTCTTCTACCGCTGGTATCGTGGAAGAAGGTTTGGTTGAAACGGCGGCTTGCGGTTTCCTTATCGAAAAAGAACTCTCCGTTATGGCAGACACGCTTGAAAACCCCGAAAGACCTTTCGTTGCAATTCTCGGCGGTGCAAAGGTTGCGGACAAGCTTAACGTTATTTCCAACCTTCTTGAAAAATGCGATACGCTCGTTATCGGTGGCGGTATGGCATACACATTCTTGAAGGCTAAGGGTGGCAAAATCGGCAACTCGCTCGTAGACGACGAAAAAATCGATTACTGCAACGAAATGATGGCAAAGGCAGAAAGCCTTGCCAAGAAAATTCTTCTTCCCGTAGACACCGTTGCGGCGAAAGAATTCCCCAACCCCATCGACGCGCCCATCGACACGACGGTCGTTTCGTCCATGCCTATCCCCGACGACATGATGGGTCTTGACATCGGCCCTGAAACGAAGAAGATTTATGCAGACGCAGTTGCAAACGCGAAATCGGTGATTTGGAACGGCCCTATGGGCGTTTTCGAAAACCCGATTCTTGCAGAAGGCACGAAGGCTGTTGCTCAGTCGCTTGCAAACGCATACGGCAAAGCAACGACGATTATCGGCGGTGGCGACTCCGCGGCGGCTGTTCAAGTGCTTGGCTACGCAGACAAGATGACGCACATCTCGACGGGTGGCGGTGCTTCGCTTGAACTTTTTGAAGGCAAAGTCCTTCCCGGCATTGCTTGTTTGAACGATAAATAAAACCTTGTGGGCAAAGGGCAACGTCGTTGCCCTTTCCTTGCGTTTTGCTTTTATAAAAAATTACATTTAGGAGAATAATCATGAGAAAACCCATCATTGCAGGCAACTGGAAAATGAACAATACGGCATCGCAGGGTGTTGCGCTTGTCAACGCAATCGCTCCCTTGGTTACGGACGCAAACTGCGACGTAGTCGTTTGCGTACCTGCTATCAATATCCCCGCAATCAGCGAAGCTTTGAAAGGCACGAACATTAAGCTTGGCGCAGAAAACGTACACTTTGCTGAAAAAGGCGCTTACACGGGCGAAATTTCCGCGGCAATGCTTCTTGAATACGGCGTAGAATACGTCATCATCGGCCACAGCGAACGCCGTCAATACTTCGGCGAAACGGACGAAACGGTAAACAAGAGAACGCTTACCGCTTTAAGCGCTGGTCTTACCCCTATCGTTTGCATCGGCGAATCGCTGGAAGAAAGAGAAACGGGCAAGACGGAAGAAGTGCTTGCTACGCAAATCCACGAAGGTCTTAAGGGCATTGAAGAAATCACGAAAGTCGTCATCGCGTACGAACCCGGTTGGGCTATCGGCACGGGCAAGACGGCTACCGCTGAACAAGCAAACGAAACCATCGCGTTCATCCGTAAAACCATCGGCGAAATGTTCTGCCCGAAATGTGCGGAAGCCGTTCGTATCCAGTACGGTGGCAGTATGAACGCAGGCAACTGCAAAGAACTTATGGCTATGTCCGAAATCGACGGCGGTCTTATCGGTGGCGCGTCCTTGAAAGCACCCGATTTTGCAGCTATCGTCAACTTCGACAAATAATCGTTTTTAGCGAATATTTGGGGGCAAGTTCCGTCGTTCAACGCGTACCTGCCCCCACTATTTTGTTTTTTTGACTAATTTGAAAAAATTGAAAAACGTTTAATTATAAGCAAGGCGAGCGGAATTTCGACGACGTATTGCAACGTACACAAGCAAGGCGCGCACAGTTTCGACGAAGTATTGCGACGGAAAATTAGAAAATTAAAAACGCTTAGCTCAAAGCAAGACAAGGAGAAGCGCGTACACCGACGGGAGTGTACATAGACGTACACGAGCAAGGCGTACACAGCTTCAACGACGTATTGCGACGTAAAATTAAAAATTGAAAAACGCTTAGTTGCGAGCAAGACAAGGAGAAGCGCGTACGCCGACGGGAGTGTACATAGACGTACACGAGCAAGGCGCACACAGCTTCGACGACGTATTGCGACGTAAATAAGCGTTTTGGAGGACTTAAAATGAAGAAACCTTATGCAATTATCATCATGGACGGTTATGGATTAAACCCCAGCGAGAAAGGAAACGCAATCGTTTCGGCTGGGAGCAAAAACGTCAACGCATTGAAGAAGGAATACCCTAGCGCTACGCTTGGCGCAAGCGGTATGTCGGTTGGACTTCCCGACGGGCAAATGGGCAACAGCGAAGTTGGACATTTGAACATCGGTGCTGGGCGTATCGTTTACCAAGACCTTACGAAGATTACGAAAGACATCAGAAACGGCGAATTTTTCAAGAACGCGGAATTGCTTCGTGCCATGCACACGGCGAAAACGAACGGCAAGAAATTGCACCTTTACGGTTTGGTTTCGACGGGTGGCGTGCATAGCCACACGGAACACCTGTATGCTTTGATTCAAATGGCGAAGAACGAAGGTCTTGACAACGTATACGTGCACGCGTTCACCGATGGTCGCGACGTTGCACCCACTTCCGGTGCAGGATTTTTGAAGGATTTGCAGGCGAAAATGGACGAGTTGGGCTTTGGTGAAATCGCGTCCGTTTCGGGCAGATATTACGCCATGGACCGCGACAACAACTGGGAGCGTGAAGAAAAGGCTTACGATATGTTGACGCTTGGTACGGGCGTACAGTTTGAAGGCACGGCGGAAGACGCGTTGAACGCATCCTACGCACAGGGCGTAACTGACGAATTCATCCTTCCCACCAACCTTACGAAAAACGGCAAACCCGTCGCCCTTATTGAAAACGGCGACAGCATTATTTGCTTTAACTTCCGCCCCGACAGAGCAAGACAAATTTCGAGAATGTTCTCGCAAAAGAACTTTCCTTTTACGGACGCAAAGACGGGCGCAACGCTTGGTTTTGAAAGAAAAACGGGTTTCCTTGCGCCGACGTACGTGGGTTTTGCGGTGTACGATTCTTCGTTTGAAGACGTTGGCGTGGCGTTCCCTCCCGACGACATCACGAACACTTTGCCTCAGTACGTTTCGTCCTTGGGATTAAAACAGCTCCATATCGCGGAAACGGAAAAATACGCGCACGTAACCTTCTTCTTCAACGCGGAATTAGAAGCGCCCGTTGAAGGCGAAACGCGTATCGTAATCCCTTCGCCGAAAGTAGCAACCTACGATTTGCAACCTGAAATGAGCGCGTATCCCGTAACGGAAAAGGTTTTGGAAGAACTTGATTCGGGCGAATACGACGTCGTAATTTTGAACTTTGCAAACTGCGATATGGTTGGACACACGGGCATTATGGAAGCAGCTGAAAAGGCGGTTACCGCCGTTGACGAGTGCGTTAAGAAAGTCGTAGACAAAATTCTTGCAATGGGTGGTAGCGCGTTGGTTACCGCTGACCACGGCAACGCCGACCAAATGATTGCCGACGACGGCGTAACGGCGTTTACCCAACACACGACCTTCCCCGTGCCCGTTATTCTCGTTTCCGAAGAATACAAACACGTAAGCCTTCGTGAAGACGGCGTCCTTGCCGACCTTGCGCCTACGCTTTTGGATATGATGAAATTGCCCCAACCCAAAGAAATGACGGGTAAGAGCTTGATTAAGTAAGTATCCGCCCCGAAAATTAGAATTTTTTAAGATTTTTACAGCAAAAATAGTTGCGATATTTCTTTAAGTATGCTATAATCAATTCGTATTTTAAGAAATATAGACGAAAGGATTAAAACAATGTTGAATATTTTATTAGACAAAGCTATTGACTTTTACAGCACTTTTGCAGCGCTCAGCATCGCCTTGATTATCATTATGGCGGTTTTCGCAGTCGCGGCGATTATTCTCGTATTATTGCAACAGAGCAACTCTAGTGGTATTGATGCGCTTGGTGGTTCCAGCGAAACCTTCTTCGGCAAGAACAAGGGTAAATCCATCGAAGCGAAGATGAAGAAATGGACGTGGATTTGTTTGGCACTTCTCGTCGTCTTCTCCATTACCTTCTACGTATTGCCCATTATCTTCGGCTAATTTACACGAGATTCTTTAATCGGCGACTTTTCAATAAGTCGCCGTTTTTATTTCCTTTTTACCCGTCCCAAGGGAGGTGATAGTTTTGGGATTACACGAAAAATTACTTTCGCTGTTTTTGGACGGCGAACTTTCAAACGCCACCGCAGGCGAAATCTTAAAGGCGCTAAACTTGCCCTACCGTGAAAAGCAACGCCTTGTTTCCGCTTTGGACGAATTGTGCGAAAAAGGCAAATTATTCCAAAACGACGGGGGCAGGTACGGAACGATTGAACAGTTGGGACTGATAAAAGGCACGATTTCCGGGCACGAGCGCGGTTTTGCCTTCCTTATCCCCGACGACAAAGACACCTACAAAAAAGATTTCTTTATCCCGAAAAAGAGTCTTCACGGGGCGTTGCACGGGGACACGGTGCTCATCGAGCGCGTATTCACCGACAGCGACGACGAAGGCGCGGTGATACGCATCTTACAACGCGGATACGATAGGGTGGTCGGCGTTTTCCGTCGCGACAGGCGCGCAGGATATCTAATCCCCGACGAAAAGAAGTTTTCGACGGAAATTTATATCCCCCTTTCCGATTGTTTTGAAATTAAAAACGGCGTAAAAGCCGTTGCAAAAATCACGTCCTACCCGCGAGGCAAAGCCCCCGGTGGCGAAATTGTGGAAGTGCTTGGCGATGAAGACGATTTTTTCGCAGAAGAACTGTCGATTATCCGCAGTTACAACTTAAAAGAAGAATTTCCCGCGCGCTGTGAAAAGGACGCCGAACGCTTAAAAAATCGTGGTATTTTGGAAAGTGAATACGCAAACCGACGCGATTTCAGGGACAAAATTATCGTAACCATCGACGGCGCGGACACGCGCGATATTGACGACGCCGTATCCTTAGAAAAGGTAGACGGGCATTATCTTTTGGGCGTGCACATCGCCGACGTTACGCATTACGTTCCCTATCGCTCCGCCTTAGACGAAGAAGCCTTCGAACGTGGAACAAGCGTATATTTCCCCGACAGAGTTTTGCCTATGCTACCGCGCGCGCTCTCCAACGGCATTTGTTCTTTAAACGAAGGCGAAGACAGGTTGACGTTGTCCTGCCTTATGAAAATCAACGAAAAAGGCGTCGTCGTAGACAGCGAGATTGTGGAAGGCGTCATCCGTTCGACGTACAAAATGACGTACGACGAAGTGATGGATATTCTTGAAAACAACGAGAAAACGACAAAAAAATTCCCGCTCGTTAAAGACATGGTGCCACTCTTTGCCGAATTGACGAAGATTTTACAAACGATGCGCGACAAGCGTGGCAACGTTTCGTTAGACGTGAAAGAAGCGAAAATTTATCTAAGCGATAAAAACGAAATTGTCATCCCCGCTTCGCCCCACCGTTTTTCTCACGAAATCATCGAAGCGTTTATGGTGCTTGCCAACGAAACGGTTGCGGAGTATATGCAATCGATTGAAGCCCCCTTCGTTTATCGCGTACACGAAAAACCCGGCGAAGAAAAGGCAACGCTTTTTCGCGCGTTTGCGGAAACGTTGGGGCTTAAAGCAAGATTCCGCGCGGACGACGTTAAACCCTACGATTATCAAAACCTTTTGAAATCGGCAAAGGATTTGCCCTTATTCCCCGTGCTCAACCGCGTTATGCTACGCTCGATGCAAAAGGCGAGATATTCGGCGGAAAATCTTGGGCATTTCGGGCTTGCAAGCGCGTGTTATTGCCATTTTACGTCCCCGATTCGACGTTATCCCGACCTTTGCATCCACAGAATTATCAAACAGATTATAAACGGCGGTTATCCCACCGCGTTAGAGCGGTATTCGGGCGTTGTCGAAGGCATTGCAAAACAGTCGTCAGAACGCGAGAGAAGAGCGACGGACGCTGAACGCGACGTAGACGATTTGTATAAGACGATGTTCATGAGCGAGCGTATCGGTAAAACGTACGACGCCGTCGTTTCGGGCGTAACGAATTTTGGCTTGTTTGCGGAATTGCCGAATACGGTGGAAGGCTTTATCCCCGTTGAAAGTTTGCGCGGAGAATACGAATTCGTACCCGAACGCTTTGCGCTTGTAGGTAAAGACACGTTTACCATCGGCGAAGAAATTCGTGTGAAAGTTGTCGACGTGGACTTCTATAGAAGGCGGACAGAATTCCGTTTTATCAGCAAAAAGAACGTACCGTGTACGGATTGAACGAATTATTTGGAGTATCGTTATGAAAATTATCACCACGAATAAAAGCGCTTCGTTTGAGTATTTTATCGAAGAAAAATACGAGGCAGGCATTGTTTTACAGGGCAATGAAATCAAGTCGGTGCGCCTTGGAAACGTGAATATGAACGACAGTTTTTGTTTCGTACGGGGCAACGACGTTTCCGTAAAAAATATGCACATCGCCTTGTACGACAAGACGGACGGTTTTACGACGAAAGACACGCGCCGTGATAGAAAACTCTTGTTGCATAAAAGCGAAATCGCAAAAATTGCCGGCAAAATCAACCGCCAAGGCTATACGCTGGTGCCGTTAAAAATGTATTTTAAGGACGCGCTTATCAAGATGGAAATCGCCCTTTGTAAAGGTAAACACACCTACGACAAAAAACAATCTATTGCAGAGCGTGACGTAAAACGCTCGGTGGATAGAGAAATTAAAAACGCAGGCTTTTAAGCGTGAACCGCCACAAGATTTGTGGCGGTTTTTTTACGCGCGCGCGCCAAAGCTACCTTTCCTGCGCGTCTCAATTAAATGATATTCTTTTTTCGCTACGCAATCGAAATACACGGGGCTATGTGGCGAAGAAAATACTAGCGCCCCCGTAGGCTCGGCAACCATGCACGTGCGGTTTCCACAAAAGAACACGGGCGTACCCGAAAAATAGGCGTTGGCGCAAACCAACGTCTTTTGCAGGTTGTCGTTTGCAATACCAAACGGGCAAACGATAAAATCACTGCCACAAAGGGAAAGCACACGCGCCGTTTCGGGAAAACATAAATCTTCCGCAACCACGACCCCCATTTTCCCCACCTTCGTATCGTACACGCGCAGACCTGCGCCTGCGCCAAATTCGCCGTCAACGGCGTTTAGCATATCCGAAACACCAAGCAATTTCCCCGACACCGCAACCAACGCGGACTTGCGCCGAATCCCTAAAGTGTCCGTCACACACCCACAAACGACGACGTTATTTTCACGTTTAGAAAGGCGCGTGGCGTCTTCAAAAAACGTGCTTTCTCCCTTCAATTCCTTTTCGTACGAAATTTCCGTTTTCCCGTCAAAACCAAACACTAAAACGTCCGTGCCGTCACCCAAATTCTCGGCATAATTCGACACCTGCCCCCGTCCTATAAACCCAATCCGCATATATTCCCCCTTTTTTCGCTCCCTTTATTATATCCAAGTCACGAAAAAAAAGTGCTGAGAATATGGTATAAAAGACGATGCTTTGGCAATACTTTGAAAAAAGGAGAAACGGGTATGTTTTGGTGGGGTTTAGGCGTAGGTCTTTTTGTAGGCGGAAACGTGGGCGTCGTAATTATGGCGCTTTTCAAAGCAAACAAAAATTAAAAATCGGCGGACTAACCGCCGATTTTTTATTGTCGATATTTTTCCACGATGTTTTGCATTTCGTCTAATTTCGCAATCATATCTCTTGCCAAAACCAAGTGGCACTTTGCGCGCACCAAATTTTGGTCGGGGTAATGAATCTTGAAATACTTGTCGCCGTTTAAGTAGTCGGTTAAAAACCGCATACCGCACTCGACAGTCATCGCCACCGCGCCAAGCGCCAAGGAATCGATTTCTTCCTTTGTCACCGCCTTACCAAGCGTCGTCACGAACCCACGCGTAAACGCCTCGTATTTTTCCATATCCAGTGCCACCTTGGAAAGGTCGCGTTCGTCTTCGGCACAGGTCGAGCCTGCAACGCGAATCGCGTCGCCAAAATCAAAAGCAACCAGTCCCGGCATAACGGTATCCAAGTCAATGACAGACAAATGCTCGTACGTGTACGCGTCAAACAAAATGTTGCTGGTTTTCGTGTCGTTATGCGTAACGCGAAGGGGTAAAACACCCTGTTTTTGCAATTTATACGGCTTTGTGGCGATATCTTCCAACGCCAAATAGCCTTCAATTTCGTCCCTTACGGAATCCGCAAGCGAAACGACGTCCTCTTGAATCGCCTGCTTAAACGTTTCATAGCGGAGCACCGTATTGTGAAAATGCGGAATTACGATATTCAAGTTTTCCACGGGGAAATCGGACAGGTACAACTGAAATTCGCCAAACGCCTTGCCCGATTCTTCAATCACCGTCAAATTGTCGGTGTTTTCAAAACAAACGGAATCGTCGATATAACGGCAACAACGCCAAAATTCTTCCGGGGTCGGTTGAAAGTAATACGTACCGTCCTTCGCCCTTAAATAATGCAACACGTTGCGTTTTGCCGTGGCTTGTTTTTTCTTAATCTTCGCGCGGATAAATTCCGTTACGGACGAAATATTTTCCATTACGCCCACAGGGTCGCGGAATACGTAGGTGTTTATGCGTTGCAGGATATAATCCTTCATCTCGCCGTCACGGGAATAATACACCCTGTACGTAGTGTTAATATGCCCGCTGTTGACCACTTCAAACGCACGGTATTCTCCTCGTATGCCGAACTCTTGACAAACAGCCTTAATTTGACTTTCAACCATAACCGAATTTTGAAACTCCTAAAAAAATTCCACCCAACGCGTCGGCGGTAACATTTATACCTATGCCACCGCAACAGCTATCTGATACCTTTTAGGCGGAATTTAAGTATTTTAACAAACCATCCATTTAAGTATAGCATACCCCCAACCTTTTGTCAAGGTGTTTTTCTTTTTTTAACGCACCCTTCCGCATAAAAAACGACAAAAGACAGATACTTTTAGTATGTCATACTTATTTCTTCGCCGTATAGCGCCCGTTTTCGCCTTGACAGTCTTCTTTTCTTCTTGCGGTATGCAAAACGAAAACACAGGTGAAAGCACGTCCACGGAAACACAAATTGAGCAGGCGGAAAACAGCGTTCAACCCAACCCTGCCCCCATCCAACCCGACGAAACGACGCAAAAACCCCAACCAACGGACGTATGGGACGTTGCAAACGTAGACGTTTCGAAAATTGATTTTAACAAAAAATTTATTGCCTTCACCTTCGACGACGCGCCGTCACGAACGATGGAAAACATCTTCGCCGTATACGCCGATTTCAACGACAAAAACCCTGACTGCCCAGCGTCCGCAACCGTTTTTTTTAACGGCAATCTTATCGACACGCAAAGCGAACATTTGTTGTACGTCGCTTGTGCGCTCGGTTTTGAATTGGGTAACCACACCTACTCGCACGCGGACTTAACCAAACTTTCTAAAGAGCGCGTTATTGCAGAAATTGAACGCACGGACGAAATGTTAAAAAAGGCGGATGGCAAGCCCTATCACCTTTTACGCACCCCCTTTGGCGCAACCAACGACGACGTGAAAAGTTGCAGTAAAACCCCTTTAATCGATTGGACCATCGACACGTTAGACTGGACGGGCGTTTCTGCAAACGAGATTGTGGAAAGCGTGTTTTCCAAACGTTTCCCCGGCGCAATCGTATTGATGCACGACGGATATGAAAACACGGTGGAGGCGTTAAAAACGCTGTTACCTGCCTTAAAAGCGGACGGATATCAAATCGTCAATGTTTCCCAACTGTCCAAATTGCATAATTGCCCCTTAAAGCGTGGCAAGGTGTACATCCGTGCACGTAAAAAGACGGGGGCAGGTACGAATTGAAATAAAAAAAGAGCGACGTGGTCGCTCTTTTTATCTTAATATTTTTCTTTCGTAAACCGACGGAAATATGCAGCGCAATCTCCCGTCCATCTCGAAATTTTTTGCATTTCAGGCACTTCGTCGTTGACGTCGAAACGCCCCGTCGACAGTCCGTGTTTTCCTTCGGGGTACACGTGCAATTCGTACGAAACGCCTTTCTTTGCAAGCGCCAACGCAAAACGCAAAGAGTTTTCAGCGGGTACGGTTTGGTCCGTTGTCGTCGTCCAAATAAACGCAGGCGCAGTCTTTTTCGTAACGAGTTTGTCAAGGCGCACCTTTTTCATAAGCGCTTGCTTTTCTTCGCCCGAATAGTTTTGCAAAAGGTATTCAAACGAGCCAACGTGTCCGTAGGCGTCGGAAATAACGGGATAACCAAGCCCTACTGCCGTAGGCTTTGCGTCAATCGGCACACCTGCAAGCGCGCTTGCGCTTTGATAATCTACCGCCAAATTCGCCGTCAAATGTCCGCCTGCGGAGAACCCAACGACGAACACTTCGTCCTTATCTACACACAATTCGTCGGCGTGCTTTTTTACGTAATCTACGGCGGAAGATAATTCCAAAAGCTGTTCGGGATAGCGCACGCCGTCGGGCGCAACCATATACCACAAAACGAACACTTGGAACCCTTGGGCGTAGAACGCGGACGCAATAGGCGCGCCTTCGCGACGACTGGTCATATAATACGCACCGCCGGGCACGACGATGACTGCGGGACGTTTATACTCTCTACCATTGTCCCAGGGTGTAGACATCGTCAATCCTTCCAACGTACCGCCTTGTAAAAAAGGATAATGTTCTTTCAAAGAAATCGTAATTTGTTTCATAATCGTTAGTTAAAAAATTCCTCGTAAATAGCGCGGATACACTTTTCGCAATCCGCATTGTCAATGCCGACGATAATGTTCAATTCGCTAGGGCCTTGGTCAATCATATTGACGTTGATATTCGCTTCGGACAACGCCTTGAAAAGACGCGCGGACGTACCAACGCTCTTTGCCATACCGTGACCAACCGTCGCAACCAAAGCAATCCCTTCGTGGGTGTAAATTCTATCGGGATTAAGTTGCGCTTTGATTTCTTCCATCAGCGCGTCCAAGACGCCGTTTTTCAAAAACGCGTCGTCGATGACGAGCGACATCCCGTCAATACCGGAAGGCAAATGCTCGAAGGCAATCCCCTTTTGACGGACGATTTCAAGAATTTTGCCTACGTAACCGACTTCCGCGTTCATAAACGATTTTTCAACGGTTATCGACGTAAACCCTTTCTTACCCGCAACCCCCGTAACCGTGTAGTTACGGACGGTGCGTTGCGAATTTTTTACAATACGCGTACCTGCGTCTTCGGGACGGAAGGTGTTGCAAATGCGGATGGGAATCCCTGCACTTCTTACAGGGAAAATCGATTCGCTATGTAAAACGTTTGCGCCCATATACGAAAGTTCGCGCAGTTCTTGATATGTCAATTCAGGAATCCACTTCGGCGAGTTGACGATACGGGGGTCGCAAGCGTAGAAACCGCTTACGTCCGTCCAGTTTTCATACAACGACGCCATTACGGAGCGCGCCACAATCGAGCCGGAAATATCACCGCCACCACGCGAGAACGTCTTTACCTTGCCGTTTGCGCCAAGCCCGTAGAACCCAGGGATTACCGCGCGTTCGTACTTAGACAACACCTGTTCGCCAAGCTTAAACGTTTCCTCTTGCGCAAGCACGCCGTTTTCGTCAAAGCGAACGAATTCCGTCGCGTCCACAAACGGAACGTCCAAAACGGCAGCCATAATTTTGCCTGCCAAAAACTCGCCTCTCGACGCGCAATAATCTCGGCCTGCACCGCCTAAAATTTCCTGTTCAACGACGTCCAAACTTTCTTTCATCGCAACGTCTTTGCCAAGCTCCGTTTCAATGTTCATAAAACGGACGCGAATTTTATCAAACGTTTCCTTAAATGCCTGAAGGTTTCCGCTTTCAAACTCATCCGAGCATTGATACAAAAGGTCGGTAACCTTAATATCGCCACTAAAACGCTTACCGGGCGCGGAAACGACGACGTACCTTCTTTCAAGGTCAGAATTTACAATTTTTGCAGCGGAAAGGATTACGTTTCCGCTTGCCATCGACGTACCGCCGAATTTACATACTTTAATACCCATACAAACTCCTTTGGGCTGAATTTCTTTTTTCTTAAAGGTTCATCGCCAAAACGACGAAAAGTGCCAACAAAACCGAAACGGCTTTAATCCAAAACTTCGATACGAATACGTTTTTCAAAAACTGTCCAAATCTCATACCCTTATCTCCTAAAGCTGGTCTTCTTATCCGTCAACGGCATTTCCTGCCAGTAATAATCCTTCAACGCATCCAGGAGCATATCCGTGTCCGCGTATCTTGTGACGTTGCCCTGTTTGACGATGGAAATAATCCCCGTTTCTTCAGAAACGACCAACGAGATGACGTTTGCCACTTCCGTAATCCCAATCGCCGCACGGTGGCGCGTGCCGTATTCCTTGGGATAGCTCGTCTTTTGCGTCAGGGGCAAGAAACAACCTGCCGCCTGTATCTTATGTCTATGAATTACCATTGCCCCGTCGTGCAAAGGCGCTTTCGGGAAGAAAATACCTTCCATCAGCTGGGTAGAAATTTCCGCGTCAATGGTGACGCCACTTTGCAATACTTGTTTAGGCAAACTGCCTTTCGACAACACGATTAACGCACCGACGTTGTTCTTCGACATATTTTGCAACGCTTTGACGATGTTCGTCATACAGCGTTCGGTTTCCGCCTGCGAAACGACTTCCATACCGCCCGCGCTCTTTTCCGCACCGCGCGAAGGCGACGACGTATGAACGTCCCACATATACTTTTTGACTTCGCCACTAAACAACAGCAACATCACCGCCGAAACCAACATCACGTAGAACAGGAAGAACGGCGCGGTCATAATCATTGAATCAAACACGCGCATACATACCCCTGCAACGACCATAAACCAATACACGAGCATGAGTTTCGTTGCGTCGTTGTCACGAAGTACTTTGGATACGAAAAAAATCATAATAAAGAACAGCAAAATTTCCACGGCGAACAATGCGTTGAATTCCGTAAAGAAACGCACGACGCTGTCTTTTAACTGTGTAAAACTGTTCATTGCCAAAAGCATTTCCATGTCCATCTCCCTTCTATTTCGCGCCAAGCATAGCTTGGCGATTTACCGTCTTGTATTATTATATATAATATTGCGCCGAAAATAAAGCGTTTTGCATACGATTTTTTCAGTTTTTTTCAAAAAACAGCTTTGCCGTAACCGTTTTTAACGCCGATTGCGCCGTCCAATCGCCCGAACGGAGCTTTGCGATGGCGTCGTACACCGCGTTGTACCAACCAAGAAGTTCTTCTTTTTTGAATTTCGACGCCTGTTCCCTATTCTTTCTCACCGCGTATTCCTTCAAACCAAGCGCCAACGCAATTTCTCGTTCGCTTCCCTGCACCAAGGACACTTCGTACAAGGTCTTAAAATAGTTTGCAAGCGACGAAAGCAAGGCATTTTCGTTGAACCCACGCGCCGACAAATCGCTTAAAATCTTCGTATAAGCGGAATAGTTTTTCTTAGCGAGCGCGTTGGCAAGCTCGAAAATTTTATACTCGGCGTCGGGATACACCAACGTATCAACGATTTCGTCCGTCAGCTGATTTACGCCCGTTGCCCTACAATATTCAAGGATTTTTTGCGTTTCCGTGGCGACGCGCGCCATATCCAAAACGCAATAGTTTGCAATCTTTCCGCAGGTAATCCCGTCTGCCATAACGCCTTCTTTTTTGCAGGTGAGATATACCCACTTTCGAATCGTTTCTTCGTCCGAACGCCCACAATCAACGTACGTTACGTTCGGTTTTTTCGAAAGCACAGCCGTACCCGTCTTGCCTTTGCCCAAATTGACGATAAGCAAAATAGACGAAGCGGGCGGATTTTCAAAAAGCGCCTTCAAATACTGGTCGTATTCCTTTTCCGTAGGATAAAATTCCGTTACTTTGACCACCCGTTTTTGACTGATAAACGGGAAGGAATTGACGGCGTCAAGCAAGACTTTCAATTTCTCGCCCTTCAACGTTTCGGCTTCAAAGGCAACGTAGTCCAAGGTCGGCTCTTGTAAAAAACGTTCCTTTAGGAGCGCTTCTCCCTTTTGATGAAAATACACTTCTTCGCCTTCAAAAAGGTAAACGGGGAGCGCGCCGTTTTCGTCGGTAAATTTCTTAAATTCAACGTATTTCACTCACTCTCCCCCTTTTTTACAAGTTAGGTGCTTATTATAACATATTTTGCGTAAAAAAGCAAACAATTGCGCGCTATATTACGACAACGCCGATAACAAACACGGAAAAACACGCCAAAACCAAACCAAGGCGCAAGCTCTTAGACAAATTCCATTTGTCCGTCAAGAAAACGCACGCCCCGTAATAGGCAAGCACACCGCCCAAACCCAGCGTTCTCGTCCAAAGGAAAGCGGAGAAATCTATAAGCTCGAAGATAAGCAACGCAACCGCCCACAAGACGGACGGTAAATACAAAATTATCGGCGCGCAGACAAGCGGTAAACAGGCGGACACGACGACGAATAGCAGTAAAATTGCAAACGTCGCGCCGATAAACGGTACGAAAATGCAGTTGAGAAAAAGCGCCAATGCAGACAAGTAACCAAAGCTCGTCAATAAAACGGGCGCAGTCATAATTTGCGCGGATAGGCTTGCGGAAAGAAAGGACACCACGCCCCTTCTTACCCCTTCCGCAAGGCTTGGCGGTGCGTCTTCATCGTCGGCTTTTTCCTGCGTATCCTTCTCTTTCACAAACACCCTGCCCACCCTAAAACAAATTTCATCGCATACCTGCCCTATGCGTCTTTTCAAAAGGAGGATACCAAGACACGCCAAAAACGAAAGCTGGAAACCCGTTTCAAAAAGATAACAAGGGGAAATGAGCAACACGAAAATACACGCAAGCCCTACCGTTTCTAAACCATCGTCGGCAATGCCGAGCAAAAGGGCGAAATAGGACGTCAAGCAAAGCACCGTGGCTCGAAGTACGGACGCAGAAAAACCGCATACGCCTGCGTAGAAAAAGAGCAGGAAAGATAAGAGTATAAAACGCGCAGGTTTCGGCGTTTTTCGCAAAGGTGTTTTGGAAAACAAGAGCAAGCAAAATGCGTACAACGCGCCGACGTGCAACCCCGACACGGCGAAAATATGCGCGATACCACCGTATTGCATATTGCTCATCAGCGTTCTGTCAATCCCCGTCCTATTGCCCGTCAAAACCGCCATACAAACACCTGCGGACGTTTCGTCCATACCTGCGTATAGCGCCGTTTCCACGCGTTGGCGCACGAATAGGAAAAGATTAAAATTTTCATCGCCTTTGATACAAGACGCGCCCTTTTCCAAAGAAAATCGTACGCCGTCGCTTATCGAGTCGGCACGGAAACCGTATCCGTCCGTAAGCGCGGTTTGCGTTTGTATATACCCTTCCACGACGACTTCGTCGCAAAGCGTAATTTCGTTGCCATCGTCCGTTGAAAAGTATGCCTTCATCCGCCCGTCTTCTTGATTGCCGTTTATATGCAAGTCGTCCAAAACCAGCATCGTTTGTCCGCCGTAGTCGACCTTATCAACGACTGTGCCTACGACGACGCCGTCCCCGTCGTAATTGCCAACTTTGACAAACGACGCAATTTGCAAGATAAAAATCCCCACGCCGACGAGAAAAGCCAAAGCCAGCGAAAGACAGGCAAACGCCGTTCGTTTGATACCTGCCCCGTCCTTACAAAGAAAAAACGACGCGCCCAAAACGGGAAAGAGCGAAACACCCCACCACGCGGACACGTCGCAAACGACGAGAAAATAAGCAAATAAAATACCCAGACAGAGAAAAACGGCGACGAAAAACACAGGTCTAAAATTAAATAACTTTCTCCCTGATTTGTCCATCTTCGTTTTTCCCCGTGGTAAAATTCTGTTTAAGCCAACGAAATTCTATCCGAAACCGAGCGCACGAACAAGCCCCTTTCTTCGCCCAGCGACACACAGTCGTTGACGAAACTTGCCAACTTATCCGACACCTTAGAAATCCTGAACACCGACGCGATAATCGTCTGAATTTCGTCCATATACAAAGCGACTTTATCTTCCAGCGCGCCCTTCACCACCGCGATAATTTCGTACGGCGTGAAATCCGTTTCGTGTTTTCTAAGCTGTTCCCCCGTTTCAACACGGTACTTGTCAAACCCGACGCTCTTGTCCGATTTTCTATAATAATCGACGCCCAAAATCTTCTCGTACTTAAATCCGCAAAGTGCGACAAGCGCCTGCATGCGCGATTCTACCTTCGCCCCGTATTTCGTAATCCCCATCGACGTCAAGCAACGACGAAGTAAGAAATCGTAAGAAATCGGTTCTTCCACGGCAACGATTGTCTTTAATCGTTTTACGATTTCCTGATTGTTTTCGTCCGAAGTCACGAAATTCGCCGTTTCTTCCATCGGCTCAAGCGTAGCGTATTTGTACGTCTTTTTGCCACGGTTGAGCTCCGCCCCGCCACGCTTATCCGCGCCCGTCAACTTATCCAAAACGTCCTTAATTTTCTTGATTTCGCGCTTGGGATTGTTGTAATAATTGACGGTAAACACACGCAAAACGTTCCAGTTGTTGCGTTTTAAGGTTTGCACCTGCAACACGTTTCTATCCTTGACGGAATAACGGTTGGGCACGTCGCACATAATTGCCAAAATAAAGCGTTTTCTGTCCTTCGGGTCGACGACGGCAACGTCAATCTTAAACCCGGGCACGCCCACTTCGTACCTGCACTCGTACCCATAAGAAGAAAGTTCTTCGGCAATATATTTGCCGATGCCAGCCTTCTTTTTCGTCACGTTTTCGGAAGATATGGCAAGATTCATCCTGCCCTTTTCCGCAAAGTCCAAAAACGCCTTCAATCCGGCAACGCCACGCGATTTCGTACGCGACAAATCAATCATTGCGCCCGTCATCGACGAGAACACGACCATTTCTTCACGCGCACGCGACACGGCAACGTTCAATCTTCGCCAACCGCCCGTTTGGTTTAACGGGCCGAAATTCAAAGAAATCCTGCCCAACTTATCAGGCCCGTAACAAACGGAGAACAAAATGACGTCGCGTTCGTCGCCTTGGACGTTTTCCAAATTTTTAACGAACAGCGGTTCTTCCCGTTCGTACGCTTCCCTTTCCAGCTTGTTTGCAGAGATTGCCTGCGAAAGCCGTCTTTCGATGTATTCCTTTTGCACGTTGCTGAACGTAACGACGCCGATGCTCGATTTTTTAAGCGTAGCGTCCTGCAAACGGCGCAACACTTCTTCAACGAGCGCGTCGCCTTCCGCCTTGTTTTTCTTGGTAAAGCCCCTGTCGTATTCGCCGTCGACAAGCACGAACTTGACCTTGCTTGCCAACGCGTCGGGCGACGGGAAGGTGGAAAGTCGGTTGTCGTAGTACATGGCGTTGGAAAAGGCAATCAAGCTTTCGTGTTTACTTCTATAATGCCAAGCGAGATGACGTTGACGCATATTGATTGCCAAACAGTCGTCCAAAACGCTTTCCATATCTTCGTTTTCCAAATTGTCTTCGTCGACGTATTGCGAGTGGAAGAAGGTAGTGGGTGGCAACTGACGAGGGTCGCCTACGACGATTGCCGACTTACCCCTTGCCAACGAGCAAATGGCTTCCGCCGTCGGAATTTGCGACGCTTCGTCGAAAATGACCAAATCAAACAATCCGTTTTGCGGTGCTAAATACTGCGAAACGGTAATCGGGCTCATCAGCATACAAGGCGCAAGCGTCTTGATAAGTTCGGGGATTTCTTCAAACAATTTCCTAAGCCCCATACCGCGCAGGTTGGACTTTGCAAAGCGTCCAAAGTTTGCCGTTTCTAAGCTTAAACTGCCTTCCGTCGACGTCGTAGGAAGACGAGAAATGAGTTTTGCCAAAATCGATTCCTTCGTCATTTGCGAGAATTCTTCTAAAAGAAGGCGCAAATTTTCCGTCTTTTCTTCGTAAACTGCCACCGAGAAACGCGACAAAACGGGGTCGAGCGGAATATTCGTTTGCAAGAAGTTTTTATAGACGTTCTTTTCGAAACTTTCGATGATGTTTTCGCTGGTTACCGAGCCGTTTTCCAACGCGTCCGTAATGAACGTAAGCCCCGCCTCATCCAAAGCACGCGCCGTCTTTTTGTACATACACCAACCTGCAAGCATGTCGATGTTTTCAATCAACGCACCCGCTTTTGCCGTGTACGCGTCCAAAATTTCTTCTTCGGTAAGTTTCCGTCTATCCGCTTTCGTGGCAAGCAAAAACTCGTTTTCCGCCGCCAAAAAGCTGTCCAACGAACGCACCAAACCGTTCAAAACGGGTACGGAATAGCCGTTTGCTGAGCGGATGCACATACTGTTGAAACTGTCCGCGTTGTAGTCCATAAACACGGACGCGCACAAATCGTGCATACAGTACAAATCGTTCAAAAACGCCTTTCTTGCGCCGAAGAAATCCACCCTGCCAAACGACTGGGTAAACTGCTTAGAAAGCGTCGTATTATGGCGGATACGCTCCATCGCCTCGTAAATTTCGTAGACGGTGGAAAGCTGGGTCAAAAGCTCTTCGCCTTGCAAAGGCACAAACGCCGTCCTGTTCAGTTTTTTAACAACCGTACGCACTTCCTTTTGCAAGGTGTAGTCCGTACCGCCCTTTTCCAACCACTCGCCAAGCGCGCGATATTCCTTAGAGATATCGACGAGCTTTTTACAATGCTGGAAATACTTTTCAAGCGACGCGTCCAAACGCTTATTCGCATTGAAAAAGGCGAAAAATTCTTCTTCGTTTTCCCTAAAATATCGGTTCATTTTACCGCTTGTCAGCATCTTGGAAATTTCACAAAGCGTTTCTAATTTCCTGCGCGTCAGCGTGCTGATATTTTGGCGGTACAAATCCAAAAACAGAGCAACGTAGTTTTTTAAGTGCTTGATTTCGGCAATCATAACTTCCGACGTGCAATATAGCGAATCCCTTGCTTTTAAGGTGTATTCCGTCAAATTCACGTTGGAGAACGGCGAATTGTGCACACCACCGCACTCTTTTGCAGACGCCGCCGCCTGCACCATCATATTTTCGTACGTTTCAATTTTTTCCTTCGTCAAGCCGTCGTAAAACGTGCTCTCGATATTCATAATATCGGGCGCGTTTTTATTTTTCAAGCAAATCAGCAACGCTTCGTAAACGGACACGCCCAACCTGCGTTTTTTGTGCAACGCAAACGCCGGCTCGGACAATTCTTCCTTTAATTTCGCAATCGACGACGCCTTTTCAGACAGCGCCGGGCTTTCCTTGTCTTCCGCTAAGGACAACGTCGTTAAAAGTTTTTGCAAAACCATCGTTTTGTTGGTTTTGTTAGAGTGTAATTCCAAGCAAAAATCGCCAAGCCCGATGGCGTCCAAACGCTTTTTAACAACGGACAACGCCGCCTGTTTTTCCGCAACGAAAAGTACGCGTTTTCCATCGTTTAACGCGTTGGCGATGATGTTGGTAATCGTTTGCGATTTGCCCGTACCGGGAGGACCGTGCAAGACGAAACTCTTGCCCGTTTGCGACATAGCAATCGCCTCCCATTGCGATGCGTCCGCAGGGAGTGGCGTCAGCGTTACGTCGGGCAAAACGTCGTCTTCACGCAACGGCTCGTCTAAGCCTTCTCCCACCAAAATCGTGTTGTTGAGCAGGGCATCGATGATTTTGTTTTGCGAAAATTCGCCGATATTTTGGCGCAGGTCGTTCCACATCTGATAACGCGCAAACGAGAAGGTTGCAAGGTAGACGTCGTCGAACACTTCCCAGTTTCGCATACGAATCACTTCCATGCGCACCATCGCCAAGACTTCGGAAATTTTTAAGCCTTGAATTACACCGCTAAGCCCGCGTATATCGATGTTAAATTCCTGTTTCAAATACTCCAGCAAGGTAGCGTTGACAGACGCTTCTTCGTCGGTAAGAACGACGGAATAACCCGTCCCACCCTTGCTCTTTTTCAGTTGTACGGGTTGCAAAACGAGCGGAGCAAAATGTTCTTCGCCGTCTTCCCTTGAATACCACTTCAAAAACCCAAGCGCCAGATATAAAATCTTCGTGCCCGATTCTTCGTCCGCTTCCTTGTTTTTTCGCATTAACTTCGTTACCGTTTCGCCAAGCGTTTGCTCGTCAAGATAGGTACGCATAATCCCCGAACGGTTTTCAAGCGCGATGAGTTCGCGCAGGCGTTTAGCTTCGCTTGACGCGCCGAAATACACTTTGCGTTTTGCAATTTCTTCCGCTTCGGGCGTGGCAGACGCAAACGACGTTTCCCCGTTTTCCGTCAAGGCGTCCAACGTTTCGTCCGCCGATGCGCTTAAAAGATGCACGACGGATTTCGTCGGCTGGAAATGTAAAAGCGTGTTTTTCATCGACAAGTCCAAAAGCCGTCTTTCCCATTGCTTGTCCTTGGTTTGGTCGTCTTCCACGCTTAAGCTTTGCGTCGCTTGCAAGTCCCTGGGCGCGCTTTCCGGCGACATATCGTCTTCAAAAAGCACTTCAAATCCCTTCAAATTGCGTGCGCGAAGGGGCAAGGGCATCAACTTGGAAATACGGCAACGCTTGACGTCGACGTAACGTTCGTAACACCCTTCTTTCAACTTTTGCTTAAAGTGCAATTCCGACGTCGCATACGAAGAGTTCTTCCCCGAATACAAGTCTTCGACGTCGAAAAAGCTGAGATTATTTATCCCATCCGCGATATACGCGTCCAACCTGGACGTATCGTCGGAAACGGTGTCCATAAAACAACTGTCGTACAGCCACACACCGCACGTAATTTCCTTGTCGCCGAAAACGAGTACGGGATGCAATCCGAAATGCTCTAAACAAGACGCCGCAAACAGCGCAAGTTCAATAGGCGTGGCGCTACGCTCGGACAAAATTTTTACGCCTTTACCCGCCTCTACGGGCTTTGCAATGTCCGACGTTTTTTTCTGAATTGCGTCACGACGCAACACTGCGTACAAGGACGCCACGATTCTTCTAACCGCGTTTTTGTCGTTGCCGACGTAACTGCCAAGTTCGGTGTTTT
This sequence comes from Candidatus Scatosoma sp., assembly GCA_045660225.1. Lineage (GTDB taxonomy): Bacteria > Bacillota > Clostridia > Christensenellales > Borkfalkiaceae > Scatosoma. The sequence goes on along the minus strand of JAZRDK010000011.1, from coordinate 1,548 downwards.
CGTTCCATTTTCTAAGCTGTTCGGCAACTTCCGTACGCACGCGCGCGCAATCGCCGAGTTTGGGACGGACGAACACGGACAACAGTTCTAAATCCCCTTCCGTGCCTTGCCAGTAATCAAAGGGCAGGGTCGTCACCGTCCATTGCAAAGTGGAAACGACGCGTTTGTCCTTTTTCAAGGTGGCGGTAATCGTTTCCGTTTTCACTTCTTCCGTACCCGTGAAATACAGGGGCGAGAGCAAATTGCCAAGCGAAACTTCCACCGTGCTTTCAAACGGAACTGCAATTTCCTTATCGCAACCGACGACGACGTTGTTCGTACCTTCAATCGACAACGTCAGTCCTTCCACCGTTTCTTCGCCGACGTTTTTTACCTGCAAAAATTCAAACAACGGTCTGTGCGCGAAATAATCCGCATACGAAACAACTTTCGCCACTTCGCCTTGCAAGAAAAGAATTTCGTCTAATTTTTTCGTTTTTTGCGCCATAGTCCATCCCCCGATTTACCGTTTTGTAAAAACGGGAAATCGAATTGCATATTTTTCCCTTTTATTATACACGCAACCACCTAAAAAATCAACCCCCAAACCCAAAAAAAACGGCGAACACGTAAAAAAAGTCCGCAGGCGTTTGCCTACGGGCTTTGATTTAGTCTTCTAAATATTGCGAAACGGTGTACGAGAGCTTGTCTAAAATTTCTTCCAAGTCGCCAAAGAGCATACACCCCGATGCACGGACGTGTCCGCCCCCACCGTATCTGCCGGCGATTTGGTTGACGTCCGCGTACGTTTTCGAGCGAAGGGAAACTTTGTATTGTCCCTTTTTAACTTCCATAAGCGCACAGGCAATTTCCACCGTTTCCACGTTCAACGGGAAATCCACGAACCCTTCCGTCATGCCTTGGTCCGCCCCACACGCCTGCATCATGCTTTGCGTAACGACGATTGCCGCCATCCTGTCGTCGTGATAATAGCGAATACCGTCCATTACCTTTGCAAACAGCTTAGCGCGCGCTTTGGGTTGGCGTTTGAAAAGCATATAGTTGTAATAAGCAACGTCCGCGCCCGCCTTGGAAAGCTTTGACGCCAAAGCAAACGTTTCTTCCACCACGTCGTCGTGAGAGAAATTCCCCGAATCCGTCAACAAACCAAGCAACAAATATTCGGCAATTTCCTTGGTAAAGGGCACACCCAGGTATTCGATGAGCGTCGCCATATTCATACAATTCGCGGCGCAAGGGCGCACGAAATTAAAGTCGGCAAAACGCGTATTCGAAATATGGTGGTCGACGTTAATCGTGTCGATTTTCTTGCGTTTTGCGCGGTATAACTCGTCCAAAAGCGCCCCCAAGCGTTGGTCTTCGCTACAATCTACGGTAATGAGAAGGTCGTATTCCTTTTCAGGCGTTTTTTTCACCATTTCAAGACCCTTCACAAAACGTAAATTCGACGGAATATCCGTTTCAACGCATACCTGGTTGGGTATTTTCAAAAAATCGAGCGCGCGCGAAAGCGACATCGAACTGCCGAAAGCGTCGCCGTCAGGACGC
>JAZRDK010000010.1:0-10115 GCA_045660225.1 Candidatus Scatosoma sp. | reverse complement strand
GTGGAATGGCAGACGCGACGGACTCAAAATCCGTTGGTAGTGATACCGTGTGGGTTCAAGTCCCACCTTCGGCACCAAAAATAAAGAATACCCTTTGCGGTATTCTTTATTTTTTATTTCGCTATTAGGTGGGACTTTAGGGTGGAGCCGTTTTACGGGAGTAAAACGCTTTGCGCCGTTTGCTTTGGTTTTGGAACACATAGTAGCAAAGCCGACAATTAATAATTGTCGGGCGGGGCGCGCCGCCAAAGGCGCTGTCCCACCTTCGGCACCAAAAATAAGGAATACCTATCAAGGTATTCCTTATTTTTTATTTATTCTTTTTTATTAATAGAAATCCGTCCATTGCGACGCTCTCCACGCTACTACGAGTCTGATTTCCGTTGTGCTGGCATCAATCGTCCATACGCCGTTGAGATTTACCTTTTTACCGTTGTACGTCCAGTACAGGAAGGTGTAGTCGTCGTGGACAGGACTTTCAAACGCATACGCCTCGTCATAGGTAACCGTCACCGATGTAGGTTGCGTCCAGCCTTCTTCGACTTCAAAGACAATCGTAAACGTCTTTGCCGTTTCAATGGCAACGACTTCTACGTTTTCCGTAACCGACGAGAGTTTTGCAAGCGCCTTTTCGTCCCAAGAAACGACGTACCCTTTCTTATCTACACAAGCAGGAATCTGCGTAAACGCTTCGCCGTCCTTCACGCTAAACGTCTTAATTTGTTGGTCTTTTTGCAGGAAGGAAACGGTAAAGTTAGCGCGTGTATCCGTCCATTTTGCCGTCAAAGAAAGCGCATCGTCCGTCTTCCAAACGCCCGTCGAAGATACGACGTTTCCACTTGCATCCACCCAACCGTCAAAGCGCATATACGATTTTTCGTGCGTCGGTACGTACAAGGTGTATTCTTCATCGTAAACGATTTCTTGCGTAGCATTTGCAAGAATACCGCCGTTTGCGTTATATTGAATTTCGTACGTTTTGGGGGTTGCTTTTGCGTAAACGGTCAATCCGTCCTGCACGTTGTCGAAGGTTGCAATTACCGTACAATCTTCGTCAATATACCAGTTTTCAATGTCGACGTTATAACCCATTTTAAGCGTAGGCGTAGGAATATCCGTAAGCGTTTCGCCAACGTTTACGTTTTTATACATCGTTGCGCCGTTTGTGTCGACAAAAGTAATGAGCGCCTTATCTTTAAGAACCCAATCCGCCGTCAGAGTAACGTTGGAAGCGACGTTCCAAATAGACTGATTTGTATAGGTGATTTCGCCGTATTTCCAACCCAAGAAACGATAATCCGTCTTCGTCAAGGACATATCCAAAACCGAGCATACGTCATCGTAAGTCAACTGCGCCGTCGTGCCGTCTATAGCAAATCCGTCCGCATCGAAGGTAACCGTATACGTGTTTGCGGTATACACTGCCGTAACCGTGGTATCCGCCTGGATATTCGTCAAATCCGTCTTATCCCAAACCGCCGTATAACCTACCTTACCTTCGAAAGCAGGCACGTCGCTTGCGCTGACGGATTCACCTTTTTTAACCGTAATTTCCTTTTCCTTCGTGCCATCCACGAATGTTACTTTATAGTTGGGGCGATTATCCTGCCAGTTTGCAACCAACGTAACGTCGCTTGCAATCGACCACTTCGCAGGATTGACAACAACGTTGCCTTGATACGTCCAACCCAAGAATAAATAGTCTGCGCGTTCGGGCGTTAAGAGTGTGGTTTCCGCATCGAATACAACGTTTTGCGTTGCGTTTGCAACCGTACCACCGTTTGCATCGTAAGTAACGACGTAGGTATTTGCCGTTTCCACGGCGTTCACCGTTAAATTCGACGTAATTGTCGAGAAGTCCGAAACGTCCCATTTTACCGTATATCCCGTCTTTGTTTTGGGCGTGGGAATATCGCTGAGCGCTTCACCATTTTTTACCGTTTTTACAACGTCTTCCGCGCCCACTTGCTTAAACGTAACCGTAAAGGTTTGCGTTTGCTCGCTGGACGTAGTAGCCGAGCTGTCGATAGAAGAGCTGTCGTTGTTTCCAGGCGCAGTACAAGACGCCACGAAAGCACACGCGCATATAGTCAATAAGAAAGCAGTGAGTTTTTTCATCGTCTTCCCCTTTTTATAAATAACATATTGCTATTTGATTATAACATATGAACACAAAAAATGCAATGTTTTTCTCACAAAAAATTGGGACGCCTAAGGCGTCCCAACAATTATACCTTGAAATGTTTTTTCACGGCGTCCATATACACCAACCAGTCGGTACGACTGTGGTAATGTTTACCACTTCTTAAATGAAAACCGACTGCGCCGTCCGTAAACGTATCGCCGGCAACGGGCAAACGGTCTTCACAAACAATGCCTTTGCCGTACAATTCCCAAACCTTAGACGAAGCGTAGCAGTTTAAGAACTGGTTGTCGTTGTCCGCCCAAACGTCTTCGATTGCACCGCCGATAAACGCACATCTTGGCGCAACCAACGAAAGTACGCAATGTTGGTCAAACGGCATTTTCTCTTCGTTGTTGACGTACTTAAAATAGTTAGGACAGAACCAGAACGGGAATTTGTTTACGATATTGCTGATTTTTTCCGCGCCTTCGCAAGCGTGACGGGAGAGCGCTGCACCCGAGCAACCCGAATCGTTAGAGCAGGCAAATGCAAAGCGTTCGTCTAAAGCCGCCGTTAAAAGCGCCGTTTTACCAAGACGGGAGTGCCCTGCAACGCCTATCACCTTTTCGTCCGCGAGTTGGCGCGTCAAAAGATAGTCCATCATCCTGGACGCCATATACGACCAGTAGATAATTTTACCCGTATCCGTGCCCGTTCTTTCCCCTTCTTGGAACAAGCCTGCAAAGCCGTTTGTAAAATCGTTGTCGTCCGACGTTACGTCATTGTAACAAACCGAGAACATACCAAAACCATTGTCGATAAGTTCTTCCACAGGCAAATATCTGTCGGGGATATCGGGGCGGAAATTTAAGTACACGAAAAAGGCATGTTTTTTGCCATCCGCAGGATAGATAAGCTGGGTAGGTACGACGTGTGTTTTTCCATTGTAGGTAAAGGTGAACGTAACCGTTTCCCAAACCGCTTTTCCTGCAAAGTCAACATAGTTTACAGTCGTAGAAATTTCCGGTTGAACGTACGGGGGGATTCTGCCGTATTCTTCGCGTAAAATCACTTCGCGCCAGTAAGGACGCATCACCTTTTCCCACTCTTCTTTCGAAGAAATCATCGTCCCGTTGGGCGCAAGAAAAAGTTCGGGTAAATTTCTTTTTGCAAGTTCGTTTTTTAACATTTTATTGTTCCACCTTTCTATTCATAAAATCGATAAATCTTCTCGCAACAGGGTTTTCCGTACGAAGGTCGAGCGTGCAAATTACGTAACGTTTGCCTTCGTAAACCTTTTCCGCTGCGGCAAGATGTTGCACTGCCAGTTCTTTAGAACCCCAAAAAGCAGACGACGCCAAAAGCACGGGCTTAAAACCAGACGCCGTAAAGCATTTTTCTGCGAGTGGCGTTATGTAGTCGACTTTTTTGTCATACCAGTATCTAAAGTCGAAGGGTTGGAAATAGTCGTTGATTTCGTGTCCATCAGACATAGCAACGAAATGCAGTTTATCCATCCTAACGTTTTGCACCGTGACTTTTTCGCCGGCGATTTCATATTCGCCAGGTTCAAGATTCGTAATCCATACAACTTCTTCGTTGTTTTCAATGGGTGAAGTACGTTCGAAGACGTCAATCGTTTCTTGATTGTAAGTAACTACCTTTCCGTCCTTCAAAAGGAAAGCTGTAAGCGTTAAACGTTGGCGGTCTTTTACGTCCTTCATAAAGAAGACGGGACTGCCCACGTACACCGTTTCCATAGGCGCGGACACGGCGGACGTCGTTGCTGTATATAAAAGTTCCCCTTTTTCATTGGTAACTTCGTACACAACGTCATACGTATCCGTGTCGTTGGTGTCGTTAGAAAGGTACGATTCCAACTTAATTTCTTCGTCGGAGTAGAAGGCAAATCTGTCCGTTCTAAGCGAAATCATCAAAGGCTCAAGCGCGTTTCTATACGTGAAATACGCGGGCTTGGGATTGCGCTTAAAGTCCATAATCGTCTTCATCCAACCGCTCGGCCAAGCGTCGATGTACAAGTGAATTGCAAACGTAGCCATATCGTTGTTTCTACGGAAGGCCTCCGTCATAATTTTTACGCAATTCGATTGATGGACATGACTGGCTGTTACCCATTCTTCCAACGTTTTGGGACGGGGATAGAAGAACTGATAAAAACCGCCCGTTTGCGCGCCGACGATATTCTTCGGGTCGAACGGCTCGACAAGCCACTCCTTCGGATAGTATTCGCGCATAATCTCAGGGAAGTCAAGACCTTCTGCGCCAAATTCGCCACAACCGTAATACCAGTTGGGTTTGACTTCACACCAGTACCCTTTCATCATCCTGCCAACGTCTACCGTGTGCCCGTTGTACCAAAGATTGTAGCAGTGGCTGTCGGGCATACTATCGTTGGGCGGGTCGTAGTCGCCGTCCACGTATTTCAAAACGCGTTCGGGGTTGTTGATTTTGATAATATCTTCACAAGAGCGGAAGAATCTTTCCAATTCATCCCTTAAAAGATGTCTATGCGGTTCCCATTTTCCGTAAGCGAACGGTTCGTTGATAAAACTTACGACTACGTTGCAGGGATGGTTTCTAATCAAGCGTTCCATTTCTTCCGCCTGACGCACGCCTTCTGCGAATTTCGTCCTTCTCATAGCGCCAAACAACGGCAAGTCCGTTTGCGTCATCAAACCGAGCTTATCACAGTATTCGTAAATTTCGTCCTGGACGGGGCGCTGGGTCAAGCGCAGGAAATTCATATTGCAAAGCTTAGCCAACAAAATATCGTCGATTAGCTGTTCAAAATCGCCACGCAATACGTCCCATTGTTCAAAACCCATCGTGTTTGCACCGCGAAGACGGATTTTTTTGCCGTTTAAGTAGAACATACCCTTCTTTTCCGATTCTACGTCTTGAAAGAAGGAGCGCATACCAAAGTGTTGTTTTTCTCTATCGCACACGACGCCGTCTAAAATAACTTCGACCTGCGCCTGGTACAAATACGGCGTTTCCAACGACCAAAGTTTTGCGTCGGGGATTTCAATCAAGATACGATAAATATTCGCACCTTTAAGCATCGGCAATTCGTCTTCAATCGTACCGACTTCCGTCGTCAAACGCCCCGTTTTATCCGCAAAAACGTCTTTGGTAATCGTTTCGTGGCTTTTGAATTCCTTCGTATACGCCTCGAAACGCTTATTTTCAACGACAGTAGCCTTAAAATTTTGACCGTAAACGCTGACGTTGAAGGAAGGATAGCTACGCGTATAATCACTGTTGTAAACTTCTACCCACAGTTCAACGCAACCCCTTTCCACCATAGGACGGGCAAAAATATCGTTGATATACACACGATTTTCCGTTTGAATCCAAACTTTGTCGTAGATACCCATACCCGCGGGACAATGATGCCAACCAAGTTCAGGGTCGTCCCAACCAAGACCCGTCGCCGCGTACAACTTATCGCCGTGTCCCGTACGACCGTTTTCATTGTTCCCTTTATAGGTATAGTCGTTCTCTACCTCGATTTTCAAATCGTTTACGCCCTGTTTCAAAACCGCAGAAATGTCAAACGAGAAAGGCGCGAAAAAGCCTTCGTGTCTACCAACACAACAGCCGTTGACGTATACCGTTGCCAAATAGTCAACGCCCTTGAAACAAACGTTGTACGACTTATCCGCGCGGATTTCGTCCATGACGAATTGCGTTTCGTACGTCTTTTTTGCATAACCAGTAGGCCCACCGTAGTGTGGAATTTTTATTTTTTCTTTCCCGTCCAAAACAAAATCGGTCAAGTACGTTTTTTGCTTGAGCGGTTCGAGTTTCGGTGCAAAATCTTGCATAAACGGTGCGTATTTTACCCTTTCAGCCTTTAACAACTCATACAGCGCCGACTTGTCGTTAATTTTTTCGGCGTATACTACTTTTTCCCCACCACGTTTCAAAGCAACTTTCTTTTCCGTGAATTTTTGGGGTTGAGGCGTGCAAATTTCTTTTCTAGGGATTACTTTTATTTGGGCGATTTCAGCTAATGCGTCCATAAATATCTCCTTCTTGTTCGACGGATATAAATCCACATTTGGTTAATTATAGCATTTATTTCTTCTCTGTTCAAGCTAATATTTTATTGAATAGCAACAAAATTAGCATTATTTTATCTAAATCAAAGTTTTTCACAGTTACGCGCTTCCGCGCTGATTTGTGCGTTGATTTCCGCCATCACGTCAACGGGTACTTTTACGACCTTTCTATCGTACGTAACTAACCCGTTGATTTCTTCTTCCACGTCGGAAACTTGCGTGTAAATACAACCGCAAAGTCCCTTCTTAATCAAAGGCAAAACCTTCTTAAGATAGAGTTTTTTCAACGCTTTAATAAGGTCGGCTTGCGTTTTGAATTTTTTATAGCCGAATTCTTTGCTTTCATTAAAAACGTGTCCTTCCGTTTTCATCGAATAACCACCGAATTCGCTAAGCACGACGGGACGCGAATCCTTAGGAACTTTCAATCGCGTGTAGTAAATATGCAAGCTCTTTAAGGTGGTTTTGTCTTTGCCTTGGTCGTGCCAACCGCTGACCGAGTCAATCAAACGCGTAGGGTCGGTTTTTTTGACGATGTCTACAAACCGCGCCGAATCGAATTGCCCCCAACCTTCGTTGAAAATCGTCCAAAGCGCAATCGACGTGCAGTTGAAAAGTTGGTGCAAGGTTTCGCAGGTTGCCGTCATAAATTCCGACCTACCGTCCGCGTCTTCACGGGCAAAATATTTATAGTCGGAGTCGTCGTGTTTTGCGCCTAAAAACGGGAACAACGCGATGTGCGACCATTTATATTCGCCACCGCCATTGACGAAATCCTGCCACACGATAAGCCCTAATTTATCGCAATGGTAATACCAACGCATCGGCTCGATTTTGATATGTTTTCTGACGGTGTTAAAGCCCATATCTTTCAACATCTTCAACTCGTCAAAAGCCGATTTATCCGAAGGATAAGTCAACATACCGTCCGACCAGTAACCTTGGTCGAGCACGCCGTTGAAGAAGTAGGGTTTTCCGTTTAGGGTAAGTCTTGCCTTGCCGCCCGCATCCACCGTTTGCGAGAAGGTACGGACGCCGAAATACGACCAAACTTCGTCGCCCGACTCGTTGGTTAAAACAAAGTCGTAAAGTTTAGGGCTTTCGGGCGACCAAAACTCGAACGGGTATTCCAAAAGCACGCTTCTACGGAATTTTTTACGCAAAATTTCTACGCCGTCGTCATAAACGATAATTTCCGTCAAATCCAAACCGACGTCGTCGATTTTGACAACGCCCTTTTGCGCGTTCGTCATAATCTTGAAATCGCCGATACAACCACGTGGCATACTTTCCAGCCACACGGTTTGCCAAATACCGCTTTGGGGCGTATACCAAATACCGCCGTGGTTATCCAGCTGTTTTCCGCGCGCGCCGTGGTTGCGCGTGCCTTCGTCCGTGCACACGACTTTCAAGGTGTTTTCGCCGAGTGTAAGCACACCGCTGACGTCGCACGAAAACGCCGTAAAACCGCCTTTATGCGCGCCGACAAGCGTATCGTTGCAAAAGACTTCGCACTCGCTATCTACCGCGCCGAAACGGAGCAACGTCCTGCCTAAAAGCAAGGATTCGTCGCATAAAAACGAGCGCGTATAAACGAGCGTTTCGCCCCTTTTCAAACAAAAACCTTCTTCTATCCCACTCAAAAGCGATTCGGGGGAAAACGGAACGAGAATTTCCGTATTCAACGACGTTTGTCCGTCTTTATCTAATTTTTGAAACCCCCATTTCCCGTTTAAGCAAAGCCAATTTTTTCTTCGTGCCTGCGGACACGGGTGCTCCGCGTGGGGAATTTCACCGATTTCGTAGCCCGTATTAAGACGCATTTTTATCCACTCCTTTTTTTGCGCGGTTGAGTTTGCGAAGTGCGGGAATTAACGCGAATATAAGCAAACTTACCATTGCGCCTGCAAGGAAAATTTCAGGCGCCGGTATGTACAACGTCGTCATCGTATCCGCACTGGACATATCAGGAAGAGGCAAAGCACGTGCCTTGTTGATGGCGTTGCCAATCAATGGACCGACAAGCATCGGAATTAAAACGTAGAAAATCATACGCACACCTTGCAGTTTCCCTGCGTCGTTTTCGGGTGTGTTGTCGCGTACGATTGCACCGCAAAGCGCGGAAATGAAAATATAGCCCGTAATCATAATAAAACCCGCAACACCAAACAAGAGCAAGGTTGCCGTTTTGCCTTCAAAATCTACCATATACATCAAAAGCAAACCGATAAAGAAGATTGCCGTTGCGACGTACAGAAGTTTCGTCTTGTCCTTTTTATCGGATTGCGCACCAAGGAACAAGTTCAAAACTGCGCCGAACACGATGGCAACGCCAAAAACCAAGCTGTATTCAAGCGTCGAGAAACCCAGGTAGGTTTTCATATAAATAATCAAATACGGCATAAAAATTTGACAAGCAACACCGTAAATCGCCATAATGACAAGCGTTACGTACAAAGAAGGATTTCCTTTCACAACAGACGGCTTAAACCCGTACACGATATCCTTAAGCGATCCTTTTTTCACAAGCGTAGGACTGTCTTTTACGTAAAACAAACCATACGCACCGCAAGCGGTAATCAGTACGCCAAGCCCCACGAATAGGCCGGTATAACCGATAAATTCAACCAGCATACCAAAACCGCCTGCGACAATGAGCATGGCAATCAGCGGAAGAACGGAAATAACGCCTTCGACTTTTCCGCGATAACTTTCTTCCGTATTATCCGTCACCCAAGCGTTGAACGCCGCATCGTTTGCCGTAGAACCGAACACCGTCATTACGCAATCGCCAACGATAACCGCGCCGAGCGTAAACGCAATCGCTTTCGTTTCGTCCATAGCAAAGAGTTTTTGCGTGTTTTCCACGCTCATAAACCCAAACAGCGCAACGGTAATGCCCCAAATGAAATAACCTACGGAAAGATACGTCCGTCGATTGCCCGTTTTATCCGACAGCGTGCCTGCAACCATCGTCGTCACGGAGGCGGTAATACCAGAAAGTTGTACCATCAGCGTGACGGTATCAAGGCTTGGAGAAATCGTTTCGAAAACGAATAAGTTGAAATACATATTTTCAACAGACCAAGCAATTTGCCCGACTAAGCCAAAAAGGATAAGTATCCACCAGCTACGTTTGGAAAAAGTAGAACTTATCATAACTACTCCTTTGTTTTTGTTAGGTATATTATAACACACGATAACCCATATCGCAAGCGTTTACAAAAAAAAGTTCCGTTTTCTAATGAAAACGGAACTTTTCGTTGATTATTTCAAAATATCGGAAATGATTTTGCCCATATCTTCAAATTGAGCCTCCATCTCGCTTGCAAGACGGATTTGCGTACGGCAACGGACAAGATTGTGCCCTGCATACTTCGTCGCGAAATAGGTGTCGCCAGAGAGATAGTCGGTAAGGAAACGCATACCGCACTCAATCGTCATAAGATAAGCGCCGTAAGGAAGAAGTTCGGCTTCTCTTGCCGTGATGCTTGCCTTTACCGCTCCGCAGTAACCTTCTGCGTACGCCTTGAAAAGTTCGATGTCGAAATGCACTTTGTCAAGGTCGGGTTCGTCTTCCGCAGCCGTCGATGCGCCGAAACGAATCGAGTCGCCAAAGTCGAACAACATCGAGCCGGGCATAATCGTATCCAAGTCGATAACGGCACGCGCTTCACCCGTTTCCGCGTCCATCAAAATATTGTTGAGTTTCGTGTCGTTGTGGGTAACACGCAAGGGCAATGAGCCGTCGCTTAAACCAGCCATTGCAATCCCGTACGTATTTTCATGGGAAAGCACGAAATCGATTTCCGCTTTACAATCCTTCGCCCTATCGAAAGCGTCTGCTTCCAAAGCCTTCTTAAACGCTTCGAAACGGTTGGGGGTGTCATGGAAACGTTTGATGG
>JAZRDK010000009.1:0-19492 GCA_045660225.1 Candidatus Scatosoma sp. | reverse complement strand
ATATAGTACACGAGTGAGAAAAGCGGAGCGCAACGATGAAATGCGAAGTATATACGTCTTTGCTTGCCGAAATGCGAAGTATATACGTCTTTACTTATTTACGCCTTCCAAAGCCCGTGCAGGTTGCAATACGCATACACCGCCACCGCCTTATCGCCATCCGTCAAAGTGAAGGAACATACGGGCGATTCGTCTGCGGTGAAATATTTGATTTGATAGCCTTTTTCCGTTTCCAGGGCAACCCACTCGATTAAGTGTTCCGCGGTCATAGGATGCGCTACGCTACCTACGTCCACTTTCACGCTCTTGCATTTTTTCGTCACAACGGGCACGTGCTTTTCCTTTGACGCGTCCATACTGCCTGCAACCAGCTCTTTCCAGCCTTCGCAACGCATTTCGTCCTTCGAAATTAAGGTTTTGCCACATTTTTCACATTGATATACTTTTAACATTTTTCTTTTCTCCTGATTTATTATTAGGATTTAATCCTATTTATAGGATAGCATAAGATTGCAATCCTGTCAATAGTTTTTGCGAAAAAAAGCAAAAATATTTTGCTTATTTTGCGTATTTATCGATGAGTTCTTGCAAGAATTCGCAAGAAACGCGCAGTTCGTCTTCGCGCGCGTAATCGTTTTGATAGACTTCGATAAGAAGCGGACCGTCGAAACCGACGTCGTTTAGGCGTTTTATAAGCGTTACGAAATCGAAAACGCCCTGCCCCGGCAAACACATTTTTCCGTTTTCGTCGACGTCGGAAACGTGTACGTGCGAAATTTTTTCGCCCATTTCCAGTAAGTACGATTCGTAAGGAAAACCCGAAATACGCGCCTGCTTAACGTCCAAAACGCCGTATAAATCGGGCACGGAATCGGCAATCGCCTTGAAAAAACCTGGACGGTTATAACTTGCCCACTCTACGGTTTCCAAGCAAACGTTTACACCATAGCCTTTACAAAAATCGCTCAAGTCTTGAAAGCAGGAAATAAGCCACGGAAAATCGTCGTTTTTGCCCGTCCTTGCGCCCTGTTTCGCGCGCGTAACGCCGTGGAAGGTATACCGCGTTGCGCCCAGCGCCTGCGCCGTTTCCATCACGCCTTGCAAGACGCCGTACGCGTCCTTTTTTACGCCGTCGTGACGGTTGAAAAGTTGCGGTTCGAACTGCGTGTTTAAGGCGTGTACGGAAAAGACGTCTACGTCGCCCTTTCTTTCCGCCAACAGTTTGCCATGTGCCCTGCCGTATTCGGAAAACGAGCTTAAAAACACTTCCGCGTTTTTAATTTTCAGCGCGCTTAAAGCGGGCAACGCGTCCACGTTGTCTTTCCGCATAAAAAACGACGCCGTTGAAACTCCTGCCTTCATATCGTATTCCTTTTAGTCCACGTAGTAGACCCTATTTTCCTTTCTCGGTTTTTCCGCAGGCAGTTCGCCGTCGGGGTAACCGACGATGCAGTTGCCTATGCCTTCGTATTCGCCTTCGATACCCAAGCTTTTTAAAATCGCCTTCCCTTCGGGGCTTTCAAAGGTTTCCTTCGCGCGGTGAATCCAGCACGCGCCCAGCCCCAGCTCATGCGCGGTGAGTAGCATATTTTCCATCACCAACGAGCCGTCGTAAACGTAGGTAGGCACGCTCTTGTCAGCGAGCACGACAAGTACGACGGGCGCGCCGTAAAAGGGGTCGACACGCGAAAACGGGTCTTTGCGCGCGTTCAGTCTGGACAGTTCGTCGCGCACCTGCTTGTTCGAAACCGCCAAAATAATCGGCGATTGCTTGTTCAAGCCCGACGGCGCGCATATCCCTGCTTGCACGATTTTTTCGACGAGTTCTTTTGCGACGGGGTCGCTCTTGTATTTTTTTACGCTCCTGCGCGTTACGATGCCTTCAAAAATTTCCATGGGTTACTCCGTATATCTCAAGTCTGCTTCCGTCCAGTTTTTAAGGACGTCCGCCATCTCCGCGCCAAGCGCCTTTGCACCGCGCAAATCGTGGTCTAAATAGTTTCCGCACTCGATACGGCTATTCCCCGGGATTTCGCCTTCAAAATCGCGGATAAACGCCATGCTTTCTTGCACCAAAGCGATTGCCTGCGCCTTCGACACTTCGTCGCGGACAAGCAAATAAAAGCCCGTTCTACAACCCATAGGCCCAACGTAAACGACGTTGTCGCCGAATTTGGAATTGCGCGCATACGTCGCAAACAAATGCTCGAGCGTGTGCGCGGCGGACATAGAAAAATAGTCGCCACCGTTGGGAATTTTCATACGAATATCGTACGTCACCACGTCGCCGTCGATACGGGACACGTACATCCCCTTTTCAAGCAAATCGTGGTTGACGGTAAAGCTTGCAATTTTTTTCATTTTCTTCTCCCTTATCCAAACAAAGCCCTAAACGCAAGGGGCAACGGCGCAACGACGGAAACGAGTTCTTTCGTGAAGGGGTGGATAAATTCCAGTTTCGACGCGTGCAAACCAAGACGTTTTAACGGGTCTTTCGTGTGTCCGTATTTCGTGTCCCCAACGACGGGATGCCCAAGCGTTTGCATATGCACGCGGATTTGGTTTTTTCTGCCCGTGTCGATTTTTACTTTCAGTAGCGAAAACTGCGCGTTCTCTTTGACGACTTCGTAATGCGTAATCGCTTTTTGCCCCGTCGGGTCGGACGTCGAATAGACGAGATTGTTTGCGTTTTCCTTCAAAAAACTTGTAATCGTGCCCGTTTTTTCTTCCAGCACGCCTTCGACGACGGCGTAGTATTCACGCGTAGACACCTGCTCGTTCCAACGCATTTTCATCATCGAGTGCACTTTGATATCTTTCGCAAAGATAAGCACGCCCGACGTTTCCTTGTCGATACGATGTAGCACGTACGGACGCGCGTTTTTGTCCGCCTTTTGCATTTCCTTTAAGACGTAACCGTAGGCGCACTCCGTTTCCTTGTCGCTTTCCACGGACAAAAGCCCTGCAGGTTTTTCCACGGCAAGAAATTCTTTGTCTTCGTACAGTTTTTTCAAAACGACGCGCGGTTTCACCACCTTCACCGCCGTCTTCTTCGCCGTTTCGCCTTCCTTCATCGGCTTTCTCGACAACTTGACTTCGTCGTCTTTTGCCAAAGGGAAATCGTACTGCGTAACCACGCTTCCGTTGACGAGCACCTGTCTTCTGACGAGCAACGATTTGACGTTGTTTCTCGACGTATTGCATTTGCGGAGCAAAAATTCAAGCAACGTATCACTACGGTTGACTTTATAGGTGGCGGTGTACACGGGCGCGCCGTTTACCCGCTCTGCACTTTCCCCACGCGCCTGCGCGCGCGTTTTCTTTTTATCGTATAATTTTCTTTGCATACCCTTGCCTTTTTATCGGATTTTCACCCTTTTATCTTACCATATCCGCGCGCCTTTGTCAATGCATAGACGAGAAAAAAACGGCTTTCTCTTTTAGAGAAAACCGTTTTGTTTGATAGTAAGCCTTGTTTTAGTTGTTTGTAAAGTGAACCGTCAATTCGTATTGCGCAGACGACCAGTTGACACCAACAGGCCAAACTTTAATATAGTACGTACCTGCAGTAAGCGTGATTGCGCTGGACATAAGGTTTGCGTTGCCCTTAACACTCCACTCCTTAACCTTCGTAACCGCATCCGCTTGATAGAAATCAACGTACCAGGTACTACTCGAAGAACTAATCATTGTATGATTAAACTCTACTTGTACGACGCCGTCCGTAGGCACTTCAACTTTATACCAGTCTATACCTGCATCAACAATCAACGCGCCCTTGATTGTCGAATTTACATCCAAATCGTTTGCTTTTTGTTTGGTGTTGTTGTTTTCCTTTTCCCAATCGGTTGCTTCGGTAAAGCTTACCGTAATGTTGTAAGGCACTCTTTCATGCGCTGCGGATGCACGCACAACCCTAATGTAATACGTACCTGCCTCTACACCCATTTTATAGGTGCTCATATCCTTGTTTCCTTCGATATCCCAATACGTACGTCCACTGGTTTTACCATAGCCCGTAACTGCGTCCGAATAGAAGAAATCCATACACCAGTGGTCTTTCGTGCTGGAAACGACTTCATGCTTAAAATCAATGTCAACGTATCCGTTTGCAGGGATTTCCACCTTGTACCAGTCTTTATCGTCATCGTATGCAAGCGTACCGTAAATGGGCGCGTTTATCGACATTTCGTTTGCCTTATCGTAGGTGGCGTTCAATTCCGTTTCCCAGTTGGTTGCTTGGGTAAAGTTTACCTTCACGCTGTATTGCACGTTCGACCAAGAAGAACTGCCCGACATTACGATGTAATAAACACCTGCTTTTATGCCAAGCTCGTCCGTGCTCCTATCTTCGTTGCCTACCGCATCCCAGTAAATATATCCGTCGTAATCGATTGCGTAACCCGTGGTTGCATCCGACGTCAACAACTTCATTCTCCAAAGATTTTTCGTACTTGCAACGACTTCGTGCTTAATATCGATGGTGATATAACCGTTGACGGGCAATTCAAACTTATACCAGTCTTGGTCACCACTTCTTATAATCGTACCCTTCTTTTCCGCGTTGAGTTGCAACTCGTTTGCTTTGGTGTACGCGTTGTTGTTTTCCGTTTCCCAGTCAAACGCAGGGACGTAGTTGACTTTTAACGTATAATTTACGTTCGACCAAGCCGACGAGGAACGCTGAATTTCGATATAATACGTGCCTGCCTCGATACCCATTTTCTCGGTTTTATAGTTTTCGTTGCCTTTGACGTCCCAGTAGATACGACCGCTATCTTGCGAATATCCCGTCGTTGCATCCGCCGTGAAAAAGTCGATACACCAGTGGTTTTTCGTACTGGACACGGTTTCGTGCGTGAAATCGATAGATACGTAGCCTTCGCTGGGCACGGTGAACTTGAACCAGTCTTTTTCGCTCGACTCGCTCAAATTATCGGTTACCGCTTGATTCACTTCAATCCACGTACCCTTTTCCGTAGTTTGCGTGGACGAGCTTGCATCACCGTCACCGCCGAAGCTCGATTCGCCACAAGCGACGAACCCAAGCGCAAGCGCCGTCGTCATCAAACACGTCAAAAGAACTAAAATGGCCTTTTTGAACAGTTTCATAATAAACTCCTTAGCTTTTATAATTACATTATAACTTTTGTTTGTTCCTTTGTCAATGTATTTACTAATTATACGCGCCTATTTTTCCTTGTTTTTAGGAAATTTTACGCTTTTTCGCAAACGTAGAAAGATTTGCCCTTAGGAATTTCCACTTCCGTCAAACCGTTGACCTTGTAGTTTGTCAAAGACAACACGCCTTCAAAACCTTCGTTTTCGATAAGGACGTGCAATTTTCCGTCCTTGAACGTGCGTTCGACTTTGACGTACGTATCGCCGTCGACAAAGCTTGCCGATGCAAATTCCACGTCCGTTACCTTGTCGGGCACAATGCGAATTTGTCCTTTGGACAAAACGTCTAAGCCTGCGATATGACGATAGAAAAACGTAGAAATCATACCCCAGAAATGGTGGTTTAACGAAGGCATATCTATGGCGTCGTCCTTTCTTTCCATCGTGTCTTTATCTTTGAATTCGAAAAACGCCTCCGCAAGCGTCGTCGCGCCACGGTCTATCCAGTATTTATAGCTGGGGAATTTGTCTTGCGTGATGAGTTCAAGGGCCAAATTTGCATACCCGTTTTCCGCAAGAACTTCAAAATAATGCAACGCGCCAAGCACGCCGATTTTGAAAATTTTGCCCTGTTCTTCTATCAACGAAACGAGGTTTTCCACCGCTTGTTTTTTGTTGTCGTCGAAGAAACCGCAGGCAATCGAAACCGCTTGCGCCGTCTGCGTTTTCGCCGTATTCCAAGCGCCGTCTATGTATTTTTTTCTAAACTTTTCGCAAATTTCTTTGGCGTACTGTTCGAAATCCGACGCGGTTGCACAATCCCCGATTTCGTTGAGCAAATACGCGCCCTTTTTCAGCATTTGAAGGCAAGCGCACGTGTCCGTAACGTCCGTGGGTGTACTGACGATGCCGTACGTAATCGTGCACGTTTCACACCAGTCGGGCAAGCCGTATTCAAACAAGCCGTCTTCCTTTTGTTTCGTACGCATATACGCAACGTACTTTTTCATAGCGTCCGCGTTGTCTAAAATGATTTTTTTGTCTTTCTTGAAACGGTAAATTTGCCAAACGAGTTCAAACAAAACGATGTCCCAGTTCGGTCCGCTACCCCACTCATAGCCCCATCCGCCCGTAGGCACGATGCCGGGCAAAGCCCCGTCTTCTCTTTGCGCGCCACGGACGCTTGCTAAATATTCTTCAAAATGCTCAGCGCAATCAAAGCTGAGCAGGTATTGTTCCGCGGACAATGCAACGTCGCCCGTCCAACCGTTCTTTTCCCTGTGCGGACAATCGGTGGGGAAATAGAAAAAATTCGACGTATCACTACGTAAAATGCAGTCGTACAATGCGTTGACGGTGGCGTTGGAGCAAGCAAACGCACCGCGCGTTTCGTAATTGCCCTGCAACACGATATAGCTGAGCAAATCTTCCGTCGCTTCGCCGTCTTCCAAGCCCTTGACAAGGACGTACTGAAAACCGTGGAAAGTGAACGACGGCACGTACGTGGACGGCTTGCCGTTGCAAACGTATACGTCGCGTTGTCTTCTTTCGTCCACGATTTGGCTTACACAGATGTTCGTTTGGTAAAATTCGCCCTTTTCCAACCACTCGCCAAAGTACATATCCAACGTCTTTCCTGTAGGGAAATTCGTCTTCAACTCGTACACGCCTGCGTTGTTTTCGCCAAAATCGTAGACGTAGCCTTCGGACGTTTTCAAAATTTGTTTGGGTTTAATGCGACGCGTTTCACGCACGAAATACGGGTTTCCAAGACGCACTTCGCCCGTCGGCGTTTTCGTCAAAATGGGCGCGTTAAACCCGTCCATATCCGCGTTTTCGTACAAGCCTTCCCTTTCCAAACGCGCGTCGTAACGTTCGCCACTGCGATAATCGTCGTAATAAATCGGCGACGGTATCCAAAGGAATTTTTCGTCCGTTTTTACAAGGATTTCGCCTTTTTGTTCCAGCGTCAAGCAAAAGGACGGCGCACTTCTATACGGCGCGGAGTCAAACAACCACGTACCTTTGTCGTTGCAGTTGACAAAACCGTTACCAAGCAACACGCAAAGCACGTTTTCGCCCTGTTTTATATCCTTCGTGACGTCGTAGACGTCTTCGTAGACGATTTGTTCGGGGTTGGTAATATACGGCGCGAGATAGCCCTTTGTAAACTCTTTTCCGTTTAAGAAAATGCGATAAAAACCAAGCGCCTTGATTTTTACCACCGTTTTTTCACCCGACTGCGCGTCAAACACTTTCTTGAAAAGTGGCGCGTTGACGTACGCGTCCAGCGTGTTAAATCGTTCCGTCGCCTTAATAAAAACTGGCTTCATATTCATCTCCTTATTCGTTTTGCGCGTCTTCGTCCGTCTGGTCGATTTCTTCATACAAAGCGGTGGCAAGCGTCGCCTTTTCGTCTTCACGTCGCTCGTACTCCGCCATCATCGAGCGCAAAAATCCGTTGCCGAGCATCCCCGACGCAAGCACGACGAACACCCCCAAAAGGTACGCCGTAAGCGTTGCACCGAAACTGCCGAACAGTTGAAGCATATAAATCCTATAATTCCCGTACGGGTCCATACCAAAGAAATCTTTGTGGAAAACGTAGTTTAAGAACACGCCGAAAATAATGACGGCGTACATAAACACCACGGATTTGATAAGGTTGGGCGCGTTCGCTTTGACCTGGTCTGTAAGCACCAAATAAACGCCGTAAAGCGAGCAAAGCAAATGGCAAAGCACTTCCGTCGTGTACAGGAAAGACGCGTCCGCCGTATAACTGAAAAGGTAGGCGTGTTCGGGGCTGAAAATCATCGCGACGAACATACCGACGCTCAAAAAGGAAATGGCGGAAAACGCGTACTCCTTCGTTTTTTTGTTCATAAAATAGGTCAGCGGTATAATCGTGAACGTGAACGGACTGATGTTATCCAGCGTCATAAATCTTTTATCTAACCACCCCTTTTGATAGGATGCGTAGTTCCATAAAAAGAAGAAAACGACGTCGATAACGACGAAGACTACGTTCCACGTTTTCACGTTCATCTTACGCCGATATAAGCACATCAAGGTCAGGGACGTGAAGAACAAAATGAGCACTATCCCCAACATGAGCGACATATGCATACGGTTTCCCCCTTACTCTTCGGATTCTTCTGCGGAAGAATCCGTTTCTTCCGTCGTTTCTTCGTATTCCCACATAATCAAGGGTTCGCCCGTGTACCAGCCTGCCTGCCAGCCCGTAGGCGTTTCCTTTTGTTTCACGTACACGCAAATTACCAAATCGTTGACGTCGAACACGCCCACGCCCATCGTTTCAAGCGCCTTGGGCAAGGTGATTTCGCCAAGTGCTCCGCACCCGGAAAACGCGCCGTCGCCGATGGTTTGCAAGGTTTCAGGAAGCGTAACTTCCGTCAACTTTTTACACCCCTTAAACGCGTCCTTACCAAGCCGTACCAACGTGCCGGGAAATTCGATTGTCTTGAGCGACGTACAACCGGCAAACGCTTCGTCGCCTATCGTCAAAATACCGTCCAAAAGGTACACCGCCGTAATGCCCGTGCAGTCCTTAAACGCGCCGTCGCGGATACCGAGTACCTTCTTTCCTGCGTGGTACGCACCGATATACACGTCGCCCTGTATGTCGGGAAAACTGCCTACGATTTCGCAGTAGTTGGCGTCTTCTTTGATTTCGTATTCGATGCCTTCCGTCGTTTCGTATTCCCAAATCGCACGGACGGTAATATCACCCGTAACCGCCACGTACGAACGGCTCCAACCATGAAGATAGCAACCTTCCTTTTTCACGGAAGGGGGCGACGCGTTTTTACCGCGGTTGACTTCCTGCACCGTATTTCCGCTAAGCAAAGTTCCACCCGCCAAGTCAAAGGTGACGGTGTACGATTTATGCCCTGCGAAAAAGACGAGAAGCAAGATGGTGGCAATCGCCAAAAACTCTACGCCTAAGATGATAAACAATTTCAGTTTATGCCCGATTTTTTTCATTTCTTTCCCCTTTTCCCTTGCAACGCGTACATGGTAGCGCCTTAGGGATTTTAATTCTATTTTTTGCGTTAAACGGCGAAGAACTCCGCTTTAAAACGCTCGATTTCCTTCTCCATTTCACGAAGCGCGTCCGTATCCTTTTTTTGCATCGCTTCGCCGTGGCGCGCCGTCAACAGCTCGTACTCGGGATAATATTCGTCCATCAAAAAGCGGACGTACTTCACCGCGCGGAAACGCCCGAAGACGCAAAACAGCGTTTGCGTGCTTCTTTGCACCGCCACCGAGCGCTCGGACTTGATCGCGTCCTTGATTTCGTCCGCGCCTTCCGTCAAAACGACGGTAAAATTTTTATTAAACAGGTTGAAATATTCAAAGCTGTGGAAATCGGATGCGCCGACGACGGGGATTTTTTTGCCTTCTACACGAAGCTCTTCCCAAAGGGAAATGAGAAGGTTGTCGCCGTTGCCGTTTTCGTCGTTCCCTGCAAGGAGCTCGACCGCATCGTAACTCCCCTCGCGCCAAATAAACTGCGTTTCTTCCGTCGGTACGTGGTATTCGCCGTACGTATTCCAGTAGGGGTGCGACATAATCGCCAAACCGCCGTATTCGTGGATTTTTCTTTCTACCATGATGCGGTAGGCAAGCGCGTACGCGTCGACCCCTTTGGGGTATTCCCGTTCGTTTACGATTTTCAAAACTTCCTTGTGCGTACGGTCTTGGTCGGCTTCGATCCACTCGTTCACGCTCGCGCGGCCGCCGAAATTGACGATGTGGAAATAGCCCATATCCCTGTTGTGCACTTCTTCGCTGGGGAAGACGGTGAACGCCGAAGTCAGCGCTTCGACTTCCTTTTTCGCTTCCAGCGACGGGAAGTATCTATGATGGTCGGTAAGAGCAATGAAATCGTACGCGGATTTTCGGTACGCGCAGGCGACGTCAAACGGCGACAGCGCGCCGTCCGAACGGTTAGAGTGCAGGTGCGTATCCCCTTTCATGGGACGGAGCTTTTGATAGTCCTTTTCCACCGCATAGACGTGAGTTACGAATTTTTCGTCCCCGATTTTTATCGTAACGCTATACTTTTGTTCGCCCTGAAAGGCGTACGAAAGCGCGTAGCCTTCCGCCGTCTTTTCCGCCCTTTCAAAGGGATAGCGTTCTTCTTCGTCGATGCGGTAGACAACGGGCGTATGCGGAAGCAAATACTTTTCCATGGGTTGAACCTTGACAAGCACTTCCCCTTCCACCGCAGACGAGAAACGGACGTTTACCGTCTGCGTTTCGTTCGCTTTATATACCTTGGGATAGACCTTGACCTTCATAGCGTTATCCTTTAATATCTGTGTTTTTTATCTTTTGCCAGCGCGTAAACCACGCCAAGGCCAGCCACGAACATACTGCTTGCAAGAAGCACGAAGAATACGGGTTTCCACCCGAACGCGTCGGCAATGCTACCTAGCCCGTACGAGCTTAGCATACTGCCTAAATAACAAAATCCGTTCAAAATCCCCGCGGTCTTGCCCGCGTCGATTTTGTCTTTCATGTATAGGGGCATCATGCTCGTGATTACGTTGTTCACGCCCGCCATCAGGCAGGAAACCACCGCGAAACACGCGACCGTCAACGCGATAAGCGGTGTGTCTAAAAACAGGATAACCAGCAAGATGAGTAACGAGGTAAGGGCGAAAAACAGGATACAGGTAAACAAAAAGCTGTTGTTTTTCTTATACACCTTCGTCGCGAGCGCCGTGCCGAACACCGCCATTAAAGGAAGGAGCATGGTCAAAAGTATCGAAAGCCAACCGGGGGTATCGTACGTTTCGTCCAAGACGTCGGGCGTCCACGTCGTCAGCCCGTCTTTAATCAAGTTGTCGGCGACCGCGAAAACGGCAAGCACGACGATAAAGGACAAAATGCCCGTTTTTGCGTACGCTTTGCCTAAGGACGAGCCACCCTTCGCATCGTCGGTTTCCAAAACGCGTTCCGCTTGCAAAGGACGAACGATGCCGTTGAAGGAAAACACCCAAATAAGAGCCACGGCAAGGAGCGTTGCGGATGCGACGTAGAAGGTTATGCGATAGCTTGCTACGGCGACGAACAGCGCGCTTAAGCCGTAGACGATGAACGTACCCGTCGCAACCGTCGTACCCATGACGATTGTCGCTTTTGCCATGTCCTTTTTAGGGAGCGTTTCGGACAAAATGCGAATCATCAGCGTCCAAAGGAAGGACATCGACGCGCCGTTCATAAGCCATAAATATTTCAGCCACGCAAAATCGGGGACGTGAATAAAGACAAAATTCACCGCCGACGAAACGACAAGACAGGAAAAAACGACGTACTTGACGTTGTATTTTTTGGACAAAATCCCGTTGACGATTTGACCTGCGCCGTATACGAAGAAAAAGGCGGTGGAAACCATGCCCGTCTCCGCATAGCTTACGCCGTACGCCGACCCAATCTCGCTGATGTTCGCGCTGTAGCTCAATTTTCCGATATACGAGCAGGTATACACCAGCCAGCACAGCATAATCAGTACAAGCGCACGATGTTGGGGTGTTCTTGCTCGTTCCATACCTGCCCCTTACTCTCCGTCGAAATCCAAGCTGACGATATGTCTTGCGTTGAAGAATTTGCCGAAAATATACTTATCAGACGCGCTTTCCGTCAGCGTGATGACGTTGCCGTCGTAGTACGCCAAGCCTTCCGCCATCGCAGGGCCTTTGACTTCGTCAACAAGCGTATCCAAATAATACAAAGGCGCGCCGTCGAAGGTCTTCCCAGAGTCCGTCGCCTTAGAAAGGTCGTATACGTAGTAAACGGACGACGCCAAACCGTACGACGTCGACATTACGACTTTGCCGTCGGGTGTAAAGCAAATGCCCTGCACCTTGTTTCTCACCGAAAAGACTTTGACAGGTTTGGTTAAATCGTCCAAATCGTACTGCGAACAAATGGCGTAATGCGTACCTTCCTTCGTTTCGTTTTCGTGGCCTACGACGTTGTAGTTCTCGCCGTCGTGGAATTCGCCGACGTACAAAAATTCGCCGTCCGAGTACGCGTAAGATGCCGAATTGTTCACCTTCACGCCTTCGCCGATATCCACCGTTTCACCCTCTTGCGCGTGCATCAGCGTTTGCAGGGGCAGGGTGAAAATACAGTCGTCACTTGCGATATACGCCGTACCTTGCGCCGTCGCGATACCGCCTGCGTGTCCCGTGAAGGGTTTTCCGTTTTGGCTCAAAAGCACGTAGCTCGATTCGTTGTCCGTCGTCGTCAAATAAATTCTGGAAGCAGACCCGTCCTTCATATACCCCGACACCAAAATCACGTCGCTGTCCGTCGCGCAAATGCCTTGACAAACGAACCCGTCGCTAAGCCCGGGGTTTTTACAAACGCTTTCTTCGATATCGTAATACTCGTCGTAGATGATAAATTTCGCTACGTTCAAGCCTGCAAGCGCGACGAGTACAAGCCCGACAATCGAGCCGACTACAATACCGAAAACGATGCCGATTTTTTTGAAAATTCTTTTCACGGTTTTCTCCTTTTAGGCTTGCGCTCTTATTCTTTATCCGCAAGTTCTTGTACGGCAAGCGTGGACGACGTGGAGAACAGCACGCTGTCCGTAAACGCGTTGCCACCCGTCTTAATTTCGTCAATAAGGTCGGTTAAATAATCGCCGACGTCCGTCGCGCCCTTTTCCACCTGCGTTTCGGGGTTGCCTTCTTCGTAAATCAAAACGTCGTCTTTCGTCGCGCAGAAATTCAAAAGCCCCTTGTCGCACCAAATTTTGAAATCCCAATAGGTAGGCATCGAGAAAACCTGCGAAGGCGCGGAATAGGATACGTCCGCAAGCAAACCTACGCCCCCCGTAAGCTCCGCCATAAACATAGCGCAGTCCTTAAAATCGGGCGTTTTGTACGCGTAAGAATTCCACGTTCTTACTGCGTTGACTTTTTCAATCGCAAGCCCCGTCAAGTGGCGCACCAAGTCTACCCCGTGAATTGCAAGGTCGTTGACCGTACCACCGTGCATGCCTTCTGCAAAATACCACGAAGGGCGCGTGCCGTAACCAAGACAATGCTGACCCGTGAAGGTAACGTTACGTACTTTGCCCAGCCTTCCGCTGTCTAAAATGCGCTTTGCCGTGATAGACGAAGGCATATAGCGAAGGTCGAGCATGCAAGCCAGCTTTAAGCCTTTTTCCTTCGTCAAGCGCGTAATTTCGTCAAGTTCTTCCCTGCGCGTACAAACGGGCTTATCGGAAATGATGTGCTTGCCTGCTTTCAACGCCTTAATCGCAAGCTCGCCACGTACGCCGTATTCACTGCCGATGGCAACGATATCGACGTCCTGCGTCAACCAAAAGTCGTATTCTCTTTCATCGAAAACGATGCCCATGCTTTTCGAAAGTTCGGCTTTTTTGTTTGCGTCTTTTTCTACGCAAGCGACGATTTCTACGTCGTCACGATTTTTTACCGAATTGTATAAGCCTAAAATGTGTCCGTGTTGAAATCCGCAAAATAAAATTTTCATATCCTTTTCCTTCCCCGTTTTTTATAAAAACGGATTTTTATTTTAATGACACTATTGTAACAAACTTTTCGTCGAATATCAAGCCCTATACGACATTTTTTTTATCGATTTCAAGATATTTTTTCATTTTCTATGGCTTTTTCCGTTCGGGTATGCTATACTGCTAAAAGGAGAAAGAGTATGGCTTATTACGAAACGTTATCCAGCGAAATAGAAAAGCGTATCCTTGAAAGCAAGGAAACGGGCAATTTTCCGCCCGTTGCGTGCGACGAAAAACGCGCGCTCCGTCGAAAAGACAATCCGCACGACGACGCAAACGCGCTTCGTGGCGCGTTCGTCCGCGACGTCGACAAAATTTTGAACTGTCCTTATTACAACCGCTATTCGGACAAAACGCAAGTTTTTTCCCTTTTCAAAAACGACGACATCACGCACAGGAGCTTGCACGTACAGTTGGTTTCGCGCATTGCAAGGACCATCGGTGGCGCGCTGGGGCTACATCTCGACCTTATCGAAGCCATCGCGCTTGGACACGACGTTGGGCACACCCCCTTTGGGCACACGGGCGAACGATTTTTAGACGAGCTGTATTACGGGCGCACGGGCAGGCGATTTGCACACAATATCCACTCCGTCCGCGTTTTGGATAAGATGTTCCCGTTGAATTTGACCTTGCAAACGCTAAACGGCATCGCCTCGCACAACGGCGAAATGGAACTCAACGCGTACCTGCCCCGTCCATTACACGATTTTTCGGCGTTTGATAAGGAAATCGAGCGTTGTTATTTGGATACAGAACACGTCAAAAAATTGACGCCCTGCACCTTGGAAGGTTGCGTTATGCGTATTTCCGACATCATTGCGTACCTGGGTAAGGATAGACACGACGCGGAAACGGGGAATATCCTGCGCGCGGAAGATTTTTCCGACTACGGTATAGGCAAAATCAACGCGGAAATCGTCAACAATTTGATGGTGAATATTATCGAGCTTAGCTTTGGCAAGCCTTATCTGCAATTAGACGAAGCGCACTTTGAAGCACTCAAAAAGGGCAAGCGCGAAAACTACGCGCAAATCTACGGCAACGAGAGCGTTAAACGCGCGGATACGACGATAAAGACGATGATGGAAGAACTGTACGCTAAGCTTTTGTCCGACCTAAACGAAGGGCGCACGTCTTCCCCTATTTTTAGACACCATATCGAGTATTTGAATAAGCCCTATTACGCCGTCAAACGCGAAACGCCGTACGAAGAAACGGAAAAAAACCAAATCGTCGTCGATTATATCGCAGGCATGACGGACGATTATTTCATCGAATTGCACAAATATTTATTCCCTGATAGCAAGCACAAGCTGGCATACGTGGGCTATTTCGACTAAACGAAAATCCCGTTGGCAACCGCCAACGGGATTTTTACCTACAAATTATTTAATCTTTTTGAAATTACCGAAGGTCTGCGACACCGATTGAACGAAAGCAAACGTTTCGGGGGATTTTTTTATTATCGTTTCAAAATCAATCAGTTGATGCTTATTTACCAAACACATAAGCACGGTTTTTTCGCCGTTAGAGAAAATTCCTTGACCGTGTACTCTTGTTGCAGAGTGTCGAAGTTTATGTATAATTTCTCGTTCTATTTCTTCTGGATACGACGTTATGATGGTAAATTGATAAGCGGATTTATACCCTTTAAGCATCGTATTCCCGATAAAACTGGATACGAAACAGTAAAGCATACATAAGCATGCAGGCTTATAATTAATAGCGCCGTTTTCCGCATAAACAAAACACGAAACGACTGCAACCACAGCGTTTATTGCAAAAGTTACCCAAAAGAAATTCAAAAACGGTTTCTTTTGACTTAAATATTTAGCGATGATATCCGTCCCACCCGTACAAGCGTTAACCCTAAACAAAACACCGTAAACCAAACCGCTTAAAAGTCCTGCAATAATGACTGGATAAATAGTGTCTACGCCTTGCGCGTTGTATTGCCACTTTGACAAATCAAGCGTCTGTAAAAATAAGTACACGAAGGAATACACAAGGCAAAAGATTAACGTTTGGACGGAAAACTTTCTTTCTATCAAGAAAAAAGCAAAAATACAAAGCGGAACGTTTATGATAAGCGACATATAACCTACCGAAAAGTTCAGTTTGTATTGCACCATAACCGCAATACCGTTTATTCCAGCGGGCGCAAAATGATTAGGGTTGATAAAAATGACGTAGTTAAACGCAAGCAAAACACCCAGTACAATTATCGTTGCGTATTGAACGGTTTTGATGGATTTTATCTTCATACGATATGCTCTTTTATCATTTTTTTAATCTACCCAACGTTTCCGTAGGGAAAAGTGCAATTTTTACCAAAATCTTTTTAACGGGAGCAGAGTTCCCGTAGACACTAAGCCCAGGTTTGTGGATATCGTTGGGGAAGAAAATTCCGTACTCACCTGCTTCTACAAGGACTTTCCCTGCTTTATCGGTGTCGTAATAAAATTCCACGTCCTTTTCTTCGTTATACTCCGTCTTTAACGTTGCTTTTTTTACGTCTACAACCTGCATCATTTCCGCGCCCGAAGCAATGTATTGAATATCGATATATTTTCTATGCCCTTCGTAGTTTGCATCCGCTTCGGCTTTGCTGTTATATTCCTGCACGGAAGCGTGGATTTTTCTGCCGTCGATTTCGTATTTGCCGACGGCGTAATTTTCTTCTACCGCTTTTTTGATAAAGGCAAACGCCTGGGCAAAACCAGCGTGTACGCCGTAATATTTCTCGCAATTTTGTAAGGTATCAAAGATCATAATTTTTCTCCTTTAATCTATTTCAACGCGACCATGTGTGCGCTGTTTTTTATCTATTCCGTTTTCCGAGCCAGACAAACAATAGTTTCGACGTGCTTGGTTTGCGGGAACATGTCGTAGGGTTGGATTCTTGTGATTTCGTAATACCCTGCAAGCGTTTCTTCTA
Organism: Candidatus Scatosoma sp.; assembly: GCA_045660225.1. Taxonomy (GTDB): domain Bacteria; phylum Bacillota; class Clostridia; order Christensenellales; family Borkfalkiaceae; genus Scatosoma. Next base: position 2,849 of record JAZRDK010000009.1, on the reverse strand, counting down.
CGCCTTCATACGCAGGATTTTTCACCAACTCGCCGTCCTTCTCAATCAGTCTGCCCGTCAAAATCCCCAAATCACGGGCAAGCGTAGCCGGGTTACAGCTAATGAGCGTCAGTTTAGGAATACCGCTTTCCAAAAGCGCCTTCAATACGCTTCTCGCTATCCCAGCGCGTGGCGGGTCGAGAATCAGGCGCAACGTTTCGCCCTTTTCCTTTTCCAAAACGCCTTCGATTTTGTCTTCTACCGCACCGCAAATGTTCGTCATATTTTCAAGCGCGTTTTTCTCTTTCAATTTCTCTGCACAGTCGGATGCTTCTTTTTCCAGCTCAATCCCGTACACGCGCTTTACTTTTTTGGCAATCATCGCCGTCAGCAAACCGCCACCCGAGTACGCGTCGATGACGACTTCGTCGCCCGTTTCCGCCACCGTCTTCAAAGCGTCTTTGTACAGTTTCATACGCACGTTTTCATTGACCTGCAAGAAGGTAACAGGCCCTGCTTCATAACGTATCCCCTGTTCTTCCGCTTCAAAAAAGCCTGCACCATGTACGAGATGAAATTCTTTCCCAAAGATAACGTTTGTGTCGTCGGCGTTAACGTTGACGTACAGGGTAAAGAGCGCGAACTCTTTAGAAAGCAGGTCGATAAAGTATTCGATTTTCGGCAAATTCGGCTTCACGGAAACCAGGGTAACGATATATTTTTTGCCGATTTCCCTGGCGACGATATGGCGCAAAAGCCCCGACTTCGTCGTTTCGTCATATCCCTTGACACGGCAATCCGCCATATACTTTTTGACGAGCGCAATCAATTTCTCCGCCCACTCGGGATGAATTGCGCACGCGTCGATAGGCACGATGCGATGACTGTGTTCGGCATAGAAACCGACGACGCTGTTGCCGTCCTTGTCGACACCGACGGGGAGTTGGAGTTTATTTCTGTAGCCGTAGGGTAAATCGCTTTTAACGGCGCTGGGTACGTCAATCGATATGCCGGCAATTTTGCGCAGGGTTTCCTTGACGGTGTTCGCCTTATATAAAAGCTGTGCGCCGTAATCCAGGTGTTGTAAACAGCAACCGCCACAACGTGAAAAAACGGGGCATTTCGGACGCACGCGTTCTTCGGCAGGAGTCAAAATTTCCTCTGCCTTACCGTATCCGATATTCCCCTTGATCTTCAAGACCTTAAAGCGCACTTTTTCGCCAGGTAAACAAGTAGGCACGAAAAAAGTAACCCCTTCGTGCCTGATGATGCCTTCGCCGTTTATGCCGACGGCATCCGTTACAGCGCAAATGCTATCGTTTTTTTCTATCATACTCGTTCCCCCTTATTCTTTACGAACGGTACTAAGAATTGTGGTTTATTTCTTTGAAATACGGGCAATCAGCGTGTTCACCGCATACCTGCCCCTATACATTGCGTAATCGTACGCCACGAAAAATAGCGTACCAAGCACCAAAATAATCGGTAAAATGTACGCGTCCAAGAAGGTTATCCCCGTCACAACGGAGAAAACGACACGCCAAATCAAATACATCGTCCCGTCAAACCACAACGCTTTGACAACGCAGGCAATCCACGGGTTGATTTTCGTTTTTAATTGCAACTCGTTCACCAACGGATGTAACCCGAAAAAGATAACGAAGGGTATGACGTCCATAAATTTTGCCATCGCAAACAGTAAGGTCAAAATACTCGTCGCCAAATACGCCAACGCATAGCCTAAATAGCTCTTTTTCGAAAGGGGCAACATCAACGCGATTCCGCCGAATAAGTAGCCTGTAAACAGTAGGATTTCCGAATATAACCCCACCGTCAAAAGCAACGTCGCTATCGCGCAGGAAAGGGCTGAAAGCGCAATTTCATAAGCGGAAAGTCTTTTCATTACGCACCCAAGCCATCTTAATTACAACCGCAACAAATACTAAACAAACAGTCGATGCAAAGGTAGGTATAACAACAGGAAATACAGTCCCCACAAGCGTTTCCGCCCATTTGCTGTCTGTTATCGTACGGGTCGTTGGGCGCGGACGTCCTTGCGTAAGGATTTTCCGCCTGCGGATTCGCCTGCTGGTTTACGCGCGCGTTCAATTTGCCGTACGCCATACGATATTTTTGGTTGTTCGGGTCCATTTGCATGGCAATTTCCAACTGCTTTTTGCTGTCGTTCGTCCAGTTCTTCTTGTAATAAACGACTGCTTGCAAATAATGCCACTCTGCACCGCGTTCGTTAAACTCGTCCAAGCACGCCTGCGCCTCGGAAATCCTGTCCTGTTTCAAAAGCTCGGAAATTTTTTCGTACGAATTTTGACCTTCCGTGTTCTTTTTCGTTTCCTTACGGCAAGCCATAATTTCCTTGTACGCAGTTTCCACCTTCGTCAACATACGTGCCGCTTCGTTGCCGGCTTCACCGTCAAGCCAACGCTCTTCCGAGTACTTTTCTTTGAGTTGGTGATAACTTGCGGTAATTTCTTCGTCCGTCGCCGTTTCGCCAACGCCAAGAATCTTGTAATATTCCTTCATTTTATCTCCCTTTCGGCAAAAACCGAAACAATTTTTCTTCTTTATTCAGTATCCGTGCTTTTCCCTTTTTTATCCGCTTTGCACTTTTTGCAACCGTTGTTTCCTTCCATCACGCGCTTGGTGGTGGTAGGTATGCCGCGAAGCAAGATGTTGTCGGACAAATCACTGTTAAACGGCAGGTGCACGTTTTGTAAATTTTCACGGATATCCATAAACAGCGACTGGAAAACAAAGCGCACTTCGTCCCCCTTTTCGCTTTCCATCAACGCCTTTAAGCAGGTTGCCCCGTACGCCAAGTGAAAGGGGTTGTACGCGCCTTTTTTTACGTC
>JAZRDK010000008.1:0-12735 GCA_045660225.1 Candidatus Scatosoma sp. | reverse complement strand
GAAAGAGAAACGGAAACGCAAGATTCGCCGTATAGAAGACACGAATATATGGATTATTTCTCGACGGACAACCCCCGTATTTTCGGCGAAGACAAGGCGGAAGAAGAATTACAGCGCGAGCCTACCGTTTTCGACGAAAGGGCTGAAAGGGATTATGAAGAACGGGACGAACGCGACGTTGATACGCGCGACGGCTTGCATTTACTCGACGACGACCCGTATACGCTCCGCCCTGAATACGAAGAAGACCGCTCGTTTACGCGTGGTGGGGACGAGATTTTACAAGACCGCGGTAGGGACGAAATTTTACAAGACCGCGGTAGGGACGAGATTTTGGACGTTCGTGGCAGAGAAGAAACGCCTGCGCCCGTCGTAGAACCCGTCGTAGAGATGAAGAAACCCGAGCCACCCAAACAAGAACCGCCCAAACCGCGTGTGATTCGTCCGTACGTTCGTATCAGCTTGGACGATTTAGATTGTCGCGATATTGCGCCGACGATGAATCCCGAAGAAGTGGAAATGACCAAGCAAGCGATTATCGAAACGCTGGAAGATTTCAAAATTTCGGGCGCGTCGATTGCGTCGGTGACGTTTGGGCCTACGGTTACTCGTTACAACGTAACGATTCCACGCAACATTTCTCCAAGAAAAGTCGTTGCGCTCGACCAGTCGATTGCACTCAGCTTGTATTCAAGCGGTGTCAATATCTATCCCAACCCCGAAAACGGCGTCGTGAGTATTGAAGTGCCCAACAAAAACAGGCAATTCGTACAACTTGGTTGTATGCTGTCGGGCGATTCGTACGTCAACGCGAAATCGTCTTCGTTGATGTTTACGATGGGTAAAGACGTTGCAAACAGAAAGATTTACGGCGACATTACGAAGATGATACACTTGCTTGTTGCAGGCTCGTCCGGGTCGGGTAAAAGCGTGTTCTTAGGCTCGCTCATTATCAGTCTTATCCACAAGTATTCGCCTGAAGAATTGCGCCTTATTTTGATTGACCCTAAAAAGACGGAATTCGTCCTTTACAACAACTTGCCACACCTTATGATTAACGAAATCATTACGGACGCAAGCAAGGCGGTGCAAAGTTTGAACTGGGCAATCGGCGAAATGAACCGACGTTATACGTTGTTTGAACAAATGAGTAGGGCGGGCACGTACGTCGTCAACCTTGACCAGTACAACGAACAGCTTGAAAAAAATCAACGCCTTCCTAAAATTGTCATTATCATTGACGAGCTTGCCGACCTTATGCTTGCGGCGAAGAAGGAAATGGAAGACAGAATCCAAAACCTTACGCAAAAAGCGCGTGCCGCCGGTATTCACTTGATTGTCGCAACCCAGCGTCCGTCTACGGACGTCATTACGGGCGTTATTAAGAGCAATTTGCCTACGCGCGTTGCCTTTTACGTTGCAACGGACGTCGACTCGCGTGTTATTCTTGACCAAACGGGCGCGCAAAAATTGCTTGGCAAAGGCGATTTCTTGTATACGATGCCGGGTATCGTTACGCCTGCGCGTGTACAAAGCGCGTTTATTTCGCCCGAAGAATCGCAAAAAGTCGTCAACTTTATCAAAGCCAACAACGAGGCGTATTACGACGAGGCGGCAACCAACTTCATCAATTCTCGCGGTGGTTATGCAGGCGACGATTCGTCCGACGGTGACGAGATGGTCGACCCCTTGTATATCGAAGCGCTCAAACACGTCATTTTAAGTGGTAGCGCGTCTATTTCGATGATTCAGCGTAAGTGTTCGGCTGGATACAATAGGGCGGGCAAAATTATCGAGTGGATGGAAGATATGGGCTATATTTCTCCGTTCGACGGCGCGAAAGCAAGAAAAGTTTTGATTACGAAGGAAGAATTTGAAACCAAGTACGGGCCTTTGAATTAAAGCAAAGATTTACAAAAAATTTACGAAATTAGGCGTACGGTTGTCATATTTAATTTGCTATACTGTACGTGTAAAGGAAAGGTATGTTATCGGAAAAGAAAATCGGCGTTATCTCTTTAGGTTGTGATAAAAACCGCGTCGACACCGAAAAATTGATAGGGCTTTTGAAAGACAACGGTTGCACGACGACGGACGATTTGTCCAAGGCGCAAATCGTCATCATCAACACCTGCGCCTTTTTGGAAAGCGCGAGAACGGAAGCGATTGAAACGATTCTTGATTGTGCGCGTTATAAGGCGGATAAGCTCGAAAAAATCGTCGTAACGGGCTGTTTACCGCAAAAGTTTATAAACGAGTTGTATCAGCCGTTGCAAGAGGCGGACGTTTTTCTTGGGATTAACGACTATGAAAAGATTTTCGAGGCGATTTTGGCGTCCTATGAAAAGGACGAGCGTCAAAATTTCGTAGGAAAAGGGAAAGACGGTTATCTGCGTTCGCGCGTGTTAACGACGGACGAGCACTACGCGTATTTGAAAATTGCGGACGGGTGCTATAACCATTGCACGTACTGTCTAATCCCGAAAATTCGTGGCAAATATCGCTCGTATCCGATGGAAGAATTGCTTTACGAAGCGCAAGAGCTGGGCGATATCTCTGAATTGATTATCGTCGCCCAAGACTCGACGAGATACGGCGAAGATTTATACGGCGAAAACCGTTTTGTCGAACTTTTGCAAAAACTTTCCGAACTTGAAAACGTGAAAACGATACGCCTTTTGTATTGCTATCCCGACGTGATTACCGACGCGTTAATCGACGAAATTGCAAGAAACGACAAGATACTCAAATATATGGACATCCCGTTGCAACACTCGGAAGACAGGGTGCTGAAACTGATGAACAGGAAAGGGAAACGTGCGGAATATTTGCGCCTTTTGGAAAAGCTCCGTGCGAAAATTCCAGGGATTGCCGTGCGTTCTACGTTTATTTCCGGTTTTCCTACGGAAACGGAAGAAGAATTTGAAGGTATGCAAGATTTCTTGAAACAGGCAAAATTCTTCAACTGCGGTTTCTTCGCGTATTCAAGAGAGCCGTTTACGCCGGCGTATAAAATGCAACCGCAAACCCATCACAAAACGAAAGCAAGGCGTGTGCGCGCGTTGTACGAAACACAGGCGCAAATTTCCGCGGAAATCTTGGCAGGTTTTATCGGCAAGGAAATCGACGTGCTTTGCGACGGTATTGACTACGATAAAAACTGTTTCGTCGGCAGGGCGTATTTCAGCGCGCCTGACATAGACGGCAAGGTCTATTTTAACGCTGGCGAAGCCATGCAGGGCGAACGCTATAAAGTGCGCGTGACGTCCGCGGACGCTTACGATTTATACGGTCATACGGAGGACTATGAACAATGAATTTACCCAATAAAATTTCCTTGACGCGAATTTTTATGATACCCGTCTTCGTTGCGGTGTTCTTCCTGCGCTCGATTGCGCCTTACAACTACTTTATTGCGGCGGTTTTATTCGTCGTTGCGTCCTGTACGGATTTTATCGACGGCTATATTGCGCGCAAGCATAATTTAGTTACCAACCTTGGCAAATTCCTTGACCCGATTGCGGACAAAGTACTCGTTTCCACGGCAATGATTTTGCTTTTGACGATGAAAAACGGCGTGTTTATGGTGCTCGGCTCGGCGTCGTACGGCGTATATATTGCCGTTGCCGTTTGCGTTTGCTTAATTATGGCAAGAGAACTCATCATCAGCGCGTTTCGTCAAATCGCCGCGGCAAACGGTATCGTTATGGCTGCGGAAAAACTCGGAAAATATAAGACGGCTTGCCAAGACGTCGCCGTTTTCGTGTTGTTGATGGCAGGTGGTTTCGCGTCGATTGCGTTTGCGGAATTTCCGTTTGGCTCTGCGCCTTGGTTCGATTTTGCTAAGACGGTTACTTGGGTAGGCCTTGCGTTGTTTGCGGTGGCAACCGTTCTCACCGTCGTTTCGGGCGTTTCCTACGTCGTGAAGAACAAGCAAGTATTAAAGGACGCATAATTACGAAAGATAAATAGGGGTAAATGGGATGAAAAACGCTTGTATCGTGCTTAAAAAAGGGGTCAGCGCAAAGCTTAATTACGAACTGCCCATCTTTCGCACGCTAGAAAAAAGCGGTTATTTCTTCGATGAAATCCTGGTACTATCCTACGACAACGACGAAAAATTACAACGCGCGCTTTCTTCGTTTCACGACGACGGATACACCGTGTTTTTGTTGACGGAAAAGGATACGCTTGCCGACGTAAACGCTCGCGTTCTAACCGTCTTTGACGAAACGTCGCAAAAAAACGCCTTTGGTGGTGCAGTTGTGTACGACGATGGGAAAGGGATGCTTGTCCTGCTTTCTTCGGGCGGAACGGAAACGGGCGTTGGGTTTATTGAAAACGCGTGCTTGCCTTATTTAGAAAAGAAATTGAATATAAAACCGACGAAAACGGTAATTCGCGCCGTAGGCGCAAACGAAAACCGCGTAAAGCAAATTCTATGCGAAATCCAACGCGTTGGCGCGGGAAAAATCAGCGTTTTACGCGAAAGATTTGCCGACGAAGACAGGCTGGTGCTTGCGTGCGCCAACAAAGAAGAAAAACAACTGCTTGACGATATCGTGCGCTACGTTTTAGAAGGTTTAGGCGATACCGTGTACGCGTTGGACGACCTTTCTTTGGAAGAAACGCTCGTTTCCACGTTGGCATTACGTGGCAAAAAAATCAGCGTAGCGGAATCGTTTACGGGCGGTGGCATCGCCAAAAGAATTACGTCCGTTTCGGGCGCAAGTAAGGTGTATTTCGAGGGCTTAAACACCTACGACGAAAAATCGAAACAAGCGCGCCTGGGTGTCAGCGATTACGCATTGACGACGAAAGGCGCCGTGTCCGACCAAACCGCCTATGAAATGGCGCTTGGGCTACTCAATACGGGGAATTGCGACCTTTCCGTGGCGACGACGGGGCTTGCAGGCCCTAAATCCGACCGCTCGATGCTCCCCGTTGGGCTTTGCTTTATCGCGGTTGGGATGAAAGAAAAGGTGTACGTCTACCGCTATAAATTCGACGGTACACGCGAAGAAATTACGGAAAAAGCAATCAATTACGCGCTGTTTTTGGCGTGTAAGCGGTTGAAAAATGAATAAAGAAAAATAAATTAGGAGATATATAAAATGGCAAACGAAAAAAATACGGACAAAATGAAGGCGCTCGACGCCGTACTTTTGCAGATTGAAAAGCAGTACGGCAAAGGCTCGATTATGCGCCTTGGCGACGAAGCAGGTCATACGGAAATCGACGTGATTCCGTCCGGTTGCTTAACGCTTGACTTGGCGCTCGGCATCGGCGGTTTCCCCCGTGGTAGAATCATCGAAATCTACGGTCCCGAATCTTCCGGTAAGACCACGGTTGCGCTCCACGCGGTTGCAGAAGCGCAAAAGATGGGCGGTGTAGCGGCGTTTATCGACGCGGAACACGCGCTCGACCCCGTTTACGCAAAGAAACTCGGCGTAAATCTTGACGATTTGTACGTTTCACAGCCCGACACGGGCGAACAAGCGCTCGATATTACGGACGCGCTCGTTAGAAGCTCGGCGGTGGACATTATCGTCGTCGACTCGGTTGCAGCGTTGACGCCGAAGGCGGAAATTGAAGGCGATATGGGCGACACGCACGTCGGTTTGCAGGCGCGCTTGATGTCGCAGGCGCTCCGTAAACTCACGGCAATTGTCAACAAATCGAAAACCTGCGTCATTTTCATCAACCAGCTCCGTGAAAAGGTTGGCGTTATGTTCGGCAACCCCGAAACGACCCCTGGTGGTAAAGCGCTTAAATTCTATGCAAGTATGCGCTTGGATATCCGTAAGACGGATACGCTTAAGGACGCGGACGGCGCGATGGGCAACAGAACGAAGGCAAAAATTGTGAAAAACAAGCTTGCGCCTCCTTTCCGTCAGGCAGAATTCGACATCGTGTTCGGCGAAGGCATTTCGCAAGAAGGTTGTATCATGGACATGGGCGTGCAGTACGACATCATCGGCAAGAGTGGTGCGTTCTTCAGTTACAACGGCAACAAAGTTGCACAAGGTAAGGAAAAGATGCGCACGTACTTGAAGGAAAACCCTGAAGTGAAGGCGGAAATCGAACAAAAAATCCGCGACGCGGCAAAGGGCAAGGTTGAAATCGCCCCTGAAGAAGAATAAAACGAGAAAAACAAACACCCCTGTTTATACCAAACTGGTAAATAAACAGGGGTGTTTTTACGTACAAATTAATAATCAACCAAACAAAGAATATAATCTGTTGAAACCTGAAACTTATTTGCAATAACGATTAAATTTTCCGTCGTTGGTAAACTTTTGCCGTTTTCCCACAAAGATATCGTATCCTGAGAAACAGCCAACAAATTCCCAAACTGCTGTTGCGATAAATTATTCTCTATCCGCAATTCTTTAATTCTTTTCCCGATTTCTTTCATATCATATATTTTACGATAAATTCTCGTAAAATACTTGACATACGAGAAATTCTCGTATATAATTATGAATAGAGTTCAATTTCAAAAGATAAAGGAAGGTTAAAAATATGACTTGTAAGTATTGTAATCAAGAAACTCAAGCAAGCAATGGTTTTTGTGAGTATTGCGGTTCGTATCTTGGAAAGCCTGTAAGCTCCACGCCTAAAGCGCCGAATTACAGCGCGAACTATCCCCCTTACATCAATACGGGTTCGTTTGCGGGCGGATTTCTTATGGGGCTGTTTTTTGGTATTATTGGTTTGATTATCGGACTTTGTATTAATCAAAGTGAAACGAAGCGTGGAGCGATTAATGGTTTTGTCACCGGTTTGCTTATTAGTGGACTAATACTGTTATGTACTTGTGCAGGGGTTTGCGGTGTAGCCACTTGCTCACCTTATTAATGAAATATCATGGATAAAAATTGCACGGTGTTTCAAATGATGTGAAACACCGTGCAATTTTTTGTGCTAAAATTTTTCATGGGAACGGTTGCGCCGTTTCCTTTTTTTGTAAAATAGTTGCGTCTTTCCATCAAGTATTTTTCTTCAAACAATTGACTTTTTTATAAATATATTGTAAAATAGAATTGATGAAAAAATTATAACTCGGATTTTAGGCAAAATCCGTAAAAATAATCTATTTATCGAAATAAATCTTAATACAGGAGGCACAAAACTATGCAAAACGTTAATTTTGGCGTCCTGTTTCTCGCTAGCACGATTCCTATGTGGTTGGGTATCGTTTTTGCAGTCATCGGTCTTGCCGTAGGCGTTGTAATCTTCTTGGTTTACAAGGCTACGTCTGACAAGAAAGTCGGCTCGGCAAAGGCACGTGTTCATAAAATTGAAGAAGACGCTAAGGCTGAAGCTGCACGTATCGTATCGCAAGGCAAAGAAGAAAGCAAGAGAGCTTTGAAAGAAGCCCTTCTTGAAGCAAAGGAACAGGATTTAAAATTAAGAAACGAATTCGAACGCGAAACCAAAGAAAAGAAGGCGGAAATCCAACGTATGGAACAACGCTTGACGCAAAAGGAAGACGCGCTCGACAAAAAAACCGAAGCACTTGAACAACAAAAAGAAGTCCTTTTCAAAAAGCAAAAGGAAGCGGAAGAATTGCAGGAAAAACTCAATTCTCAACACGAGCTTATGATTCAAGAGCTGGAGAAAGTTGCTCAACTTACGAAGGAAGAAGCAAAACGCATTTTGACGGAAGAAATTTTGGACGAAACGCGTCACGACGTTGCAATTCAAGTCCGTAACCTTGAACAACAGGCAAAAGACGAGGCGGACATCAACGCGAAGAAAATCATTTCGCTCGCAATTCAAAAATGTGCCGCTGATCAGGCATCGGAAATCACCGTTTCCGTCGTTCCGCTCCCCAGCGACGATATGAAGGCGCGTATCATCGGACGTGAAGGTAGAAATATCCGCGCGCTTGAAAACGCAACCGGTATCGAGCTTATTATTGACGACACCCCCGAAGTGGTTATTTTGTCCGGGTTTGACCCCGTAAGACGTGAAATCGCGCGTTTGTCGCTTGAAAAACTGATTAACGACGGCAGAATTCACCCTGCACGTATCGAAGAAACGGTGGAAAAAGTTTCCCGTGAAATGGATATGCAAATTAAGGAAGCAGGGGAAGCGGCTGTGTTCGAAGCAGGCATTTTCGGTTTACATCCCGAACTTATCAAGCTTATCGGTCGTTTGAAATTCAGGACGAGCTACGGTCAAAACGTGTACAAGCACTCGGTAGAAGTGTCTATGCTTGCAGGACAAATGGCGGCTGGACTTGGCTTGGACGTCAACTTTGCAAAGCGTGCAGGTTTGTTGCACGACATCGGTAAGGCTGTCGACCAAGAACAGGAAGGCACGCACATCCAAATCGGTGCAGACCTTGCAAAGAAATACAAGGAAAACGCAAACATCGTCAACGCGATTATGGCGCACCACGGCGACGTCGAACCTAAGACGATTGAAGCGGTGTTGATTCAGGCAGCGGACGCAATTTCGGGCGCACGTCCCGGTGCAAGACGCGAAATGGGTACAAACTACGTCAAGCGTTTGGAAAAACTTGAATCGATTGCGTCTGGTTTCCACGGCGTTGAAAAGAGTTATGCAATCCAAGCAGGTCGTGAAGTCCGCGTCATCGTTAAACCCGAACAGGTGGACGACGCGCAGGCGTTGTTCCTTGCTAAGGATATTGCAAAGAAGATTGAATCCGAACTTGAATATCCCGGTCAAATCAAAGTCAACGTCATCCGCGAATTCCGCGGTGTTGAATACGCGAAATAAGAAACGACAATTTGTAAAATCCCTTCCGTTAAAAAGCGGAAGGGATTTTCAAAAAACTTTTCAAAAATTTGCAAAATCCCTATATTTAGGCTTGACATTTGGCTAAAATTTCACTATAATGTCATAGTAATCTAAATGCTGCTATGGCTCAGTTGGTAGAGCGCGTCCTTGGTAAGGACGAGGTCGGCGGTTCAAATCCGCCTAGTAGCTCCATCACAACCCCTAACACAGTTAGGGGTTGTATTTTTTTGTCTAGGCGGATTTGAGGGTGTGAGCCGTTTTACGGGAGTAAAACGCTTTGCCAAGTGAAACTAAAACAAAAACAAGGCGGTGGGCAAAGGAAGACGTTGATAACGTCGGAGCGGGGCGTCTCCGCTAAAGGAACAAATCCGCCTAGTAGCTCCAAAGACAACCCCACTTGCTGGGGTTGTCTATTTTTAATTAAAAGCAGAAACTTTTTTGCTTTTTCTTTTGGAAAAATTGACAAAACACGCAAAGGATGTTATAATGAATATATGAATAAATTAGGACGATTTTTCAAGTATTATAAACCGCATAAAAAACTGTTTCTCATCGACTTGGTTTGCTCGTTTTGTATTTCCGTTTGCAATATGTTCTATCCGATGATTGCTCGAAATATCATGAACGACTACGTGCCAAACGAAAATTTACGGCTTTTGATTACGTGGGCAATCGTACTTGCGTGCATTTATATTGTAAAAAGCGTGTTGACCTTCGTCGTAGGCTACTGGGGGCACGTTTTAGGTGTACGCTTGCAGGCGGATATGCGTCGCGACATTTTTCGGCATATTGAAACGCTTCCCTTCTCCTATTTTGACGAAAACAAAACGGGTAGCGTAATGTCGCGTATCGTCAACGATTTGTTTGAAGTGTCCGAACTTGCTCACCACGGTCCGGAAGACTTATTCAATTCCTTTTTGTCCATCGTTGGCGCGCTTATCATGCTCTGTTTAATCAATGCCTGGTTGGCGCTAATCGTGCTTTGCTACGTACCGTTTATGATTTGGTTTGCGTCAAGGGCGCGCAGGAAAATGAGCAAAGCCTTTGAAGAATCGCGAAAAACGATTGCGTCGCTCAACGCGGAAATTGAATCGTCGGTGACGGGCGTTCGCGTTACGAAGGCGTACAACGCCATTGAACGCGAGACGGAAAAATTTGACGTCGTCAACGGCAATTTCAGAAAAGCGCGCAGTGATTCTTACCGTGCCATGGGCGGTTTCCAGTCGGGCATGGTTGCTTTTAACGATTTTTTGTACCTGCTTGCGCTCATAACGGGCGGTTTGTTCTTCTATTTCAAAGTCGACGGTTTCAACGGCGCGGATTTCGTCGCGTATATTCTCTATATTACCATGCTAATTACGCCGATTCGCACGCTTGTCAACTTATTCGAGCAAATCCAAGACGGCTTAACGGGCTTTAATCGTTTTTGCGAAGTTATGGACACCCCGTCTGAATACGAGCCCGCAAATCCTGTTTTGGCAAACTTGGACGGCGACGTTGTTTTCAAAGACGTTTGCTTTGGTTACGCAAAACAAGGCGAAAAGGGCGCGGACGTCTTAAAAGGCGTTTCGTTTACCTTAAAAAAGGGCAGGACGTTGGCACTCGTCGGCTCGTCGGGGGGCGGTAAAACGACTATTTGTCATTTGCTTCCAAGATTTTACCTTGTCGAACAAGGCGAAATTTCCATCGGTGGCGTCAATATCAACGACGTAACGACGTCTATGCTTCGTGAAAAAATTGCCGTCGTCGCACAGGACGTTTTCTTGTTTGCCGGCACTATTCGTGACAACATCGCTTACGGCTCGCCAAACAAAACGGAAGAAGAAATCATTTGCGCCGCAAAACGCGCGAATATTCACGATTTCATTACAAGCCTTCCCGATGGTTACGATACGGAAGTTGGCGAACGTGGCGTTAAACTTTCCGGTGGTCAAAAACAACGCGTTGCCATTGCGCGCGCGTTCTTAAAAAATCCGCCGATTCTCGTTTTGGACGAAGCGACAAGCGCCCTGGACAATATGACGGAAATGCAAATCCAAAAATCCCTGTCCGAGCTTGCGGAAGGCAGAACGACCATCGTTGTCGCGCACAGACTTTCCACGGTCAAAAACGCGGACGAAATTCTCGTCGTTACGGACGGCAAAATCACCGAACGCGGTACGCACGACGAGTTGGTTTCAAACGGCGGTGTCTATGCGGAATTGTACCGTTATCAATTCAAAGAATAACCAAAAAGGACGGGGCAGGTATGAGTTGGATTGGTGAAACACGCCTTTTATTAGACGTTTTACTGTCGGTGCTGTTGGGGTTTGCCATCGGCTTTGAACGCAAACTTCGCTATAAAGAAGCAGGTATACGTACCCACACCATCGTTTCCGCAGGCGCATGTCTTATGATGGTCATTTCGAAAAACGCGTTCGGTACGAACACGGACAGCGCACGTGTAGCGGCGCAAATTGTTTCAGGCGTAGGCTTTTTGGGCGCAGGTATGATTGTGTTCAAGCGCCACGAAGTCCACGGCTTGACGACGGCGGCAGGTGTGTGGGCGACGGCAGGCATCGGTATGGCTTGCGGTGGAAAACTCTATATCGTCGCTGTCGGCGCGACGGCGATTTTGATACTCGCGCAATGTATTTTTCATTTGCCGTTTCGGATATTTCGCTCGAAGAAATACTACTCGGTAAAAATTGAATTCGACTGCATAAGCGACGAAAACGCGCGCATCAAAGAAATTTTCGGTACGGACCGCTTTAACGAGCTGGTAATTACCCGTCAGGAAGGAAAGGTCGTTTATAGTGCAACTTTGAACACAGACAAGGAATTTTCATCGACGCGCTTAAACGAAATCATCAAGCAAAACGCTTTTATCCGTTCGATTGAGCGTTGCGACAACGAAGTGAAATAAAAATAAGGATATATAAGGTATTTATTATGCAAACTTTTCAAGACAAAGTAAAAAATCTTCTCAAGCAAGTACACGCTTTTGAAGTTTCGTCCGACAAGGAAGGCAAGCGTCTTCCTAGCGATTGTTATTTTTTGGACGAGGATACGATACTTGCGTATAAGCGAGCGAAGGGGGACGGACGCTATCCCTATGCGTTTGATGGGCGTACGCTTTGGGCGTATTCTTCGGGAAATATCTCCGTAGAAGAAAGCCTTTTCAACATTTTTCTCGATTCGAGAGAAGGGAAAGAACCCTTCCTTTGTTTCTTCGCAGGTGAAAAAACGAAGAAAGGATATTTACCCGTTTCCTTGCTTGGGATAGGTCGACAACCGTTGGAAGAAGACGTAAAACGCTTTACGGTGTTTACCCCGCAGGCGGTGTACTACTTTACCGAAACGAAACGTTTTGTGTCCTGTGTCCGCGCCTTTGTGGATACGGATAAGCGTATTTGTTTTTCTATCTACGTCGAAAACGTTTCGAGAAAGACGTTAGATACTTACGTTTCCGCGTATTTCAACCCGTTTATGCGCCATACAACCGCAGAAGGATTCGAAGATAAGTGGTACAAGGCGTGTACGCGCACAAACTATGGTTATAAATTCCGCGTTACCGAATATTTCGGCAGAAAAAACTGCGCTACGCACTATCTTGTTATGCGTGAAAACGGAACGGACGGCACGCAGTCTACGACTTCCCGTTACGAATTCACGGGCGGTATGAACGAATCCTTGCATTGTTCGACGGCGCTCTTTACGGGCGTTTTGGAAAAACAGCAAGCCTACACCGAATTTTCCGACATGGCAATCGCCTCGAATTTACAAAAGCTTTCGCTTAAAAAAGGCGAATCGTTTAGACAGGACTACGTCCTTGCGGTCAGCGACGACGAAAGCGCGTGCGAAAGCCTTGCTATAAAAGATGCGGACGTTCCCACGGCTTTGGATACGCACGTTGTCAAAGCAGAAGAACGTACGGCAAACTTGGAAATGAAGACGTTAGGGATTCGTTTTGCCGGTTTGGAA
>JAZRDK010000007.1:0-40613 GCA_045660225.1 Candidatus Scatosoma sp. | reverse complement strand
GCACCGTACTGCGCGTCATACCCTTCGTCTACCAAAGCTAAAAGCGCGCGCTCGGTAACGATAAGCGTGATACCGCGCTGTTCTAACAGGCGTTTGCTCAGTCCGTCGACCATCTTCCTGCCGATTTTCATACAATCTTGTTTAGACAAGCGGTGGAAGACGATGATTTCGTCCATCCTGTTCAAGAATTCAGGACGGAATTTTTCCTTGAGCGCCTTCGTGACGTTTTCCTTCATCGATTCGTACTGGTTTGCGCCTTCGTCGCTACGCCCGTCGCTACCAAACCCGTACACGCCCGTACGCTCGCTTGCAGAAACGGCTGCGCCGACGTTCGACGTCAAAATAATGATTGCGTGCTTAAAGCTGACCGTCCTGCCCTTGCTGTCCGTCAGTCTGCCGTCGTCTAAAATTTGCAAAAGCAAATTGAAAACGTCAGGATGCGCTTTTTCGATTTCGTCAAACAAAATAACCGAATACGGTTTCGTGCGTATCTTATCCGTCAACTGCCCCGTTTGCAAATCTTCATAGCCCACGTATCCAGGGGGCGCGCCGATGAGCTTGGAAATGGACTGTTTTTCCATATACTCGCTCATATCCAAGCGAATCATTTGGTCTTCCGCGCCGAACATCGCTTCTGCAAGCGCCTTGCAAAGGTCGGTTTTACCAACGCCCGTCGGACCGACGAAAATAAACGAGCCGATGGGTCTTGACGGGTCTTTTAAGCCTGCGCGCGCACGGCGAATTGCCTTTGCAACCGCGTTGACCGCTTCGTTTTGACCGATAATGCGTGCGTGCAAGTCTTCTTCAAGGCGCATCAATTTCTCGCCTTCTTCCTGCGTAATTTTCAAAAGCGGAATTTTCATCCTTGCGCTGACGATAGACGCAACGTGTTCGCGCGAAATCGCATACCTGCCGTCGGGAAGGCGCAACGGCGACTCCGCCTGCTGTAACGCCTTTCTCTTTTCCGTCGCACGCTTTTTCGCGTTGACCGCTTCAGTTGCGAGCATATACTCGCCACGACGCTCGTGTTCTAAACGTTCTTTTTCGCAAAGCTGTTCTTCGCGAACCGCCTCTTGCAATTCCACGCTGCCCCCGTCTTTTGAAATTCTGACGCGCGCCGCCGCCTCGTCGATAAGGTCGATGGCTTTGTCGGGCAAAAATCTATCCGTGATATACCTTGACGATAATTGTACCGCCGATTCGATGGCTTCGTCGGTGATGACGATGCCGTGGTGTTGTTCGTATTTCGTGCGCAAACCCTTCAAGATGGCGACGGTGTCTTCCTGCGAAGGCTCGTCCACCTGCACGGGCGTAAAACGACGTTCTAACGCGCCGTCCTTTTCGATGTATTTGCGGTATTCTTCAATCGTCGTCGCGCCGATAACTTGCAAATCTCCGCGCGCCAACAACGGTTTTAAGATGTTCGCCGCGTCCATATTATTATCCGACGAGCCACCTGCGCCAACCAGCGTATGAATTTCGTCGATAAACAACACTACGTCCCCGTCCGCCGTGACCATCTCAATCAAATTTTTCAATTTTTCTTCAAACTCGCCACGGTATTTCGTGCCTGCCAACATCCCTGCAAGGTCAACGGAGAAAATCGTCTTATTATACAACTGCTCGGGGACTTGGTTGGCAACGATAAGTTGGGACAATCCTTCGATAATCGCGCTTTTGCCCACCCCTGGTTCGCCGACTAAAACGGGGTTATTTTTCATCCTACGCGCAAGCACTTGCACGACCTTTTCAAGCTCCTTTTTTCTGCCGATAACGGGGTCCATTTTCCCCCTTCTCGCGCGTTCGGTCATATCGACCCCACAATCGGGCAATTTCGACGCACGGCGACGTTGACCGCCACTTTGTTCCACGCGTTGACCAAGCTCCGTTGCGACGGATTTAGGCGCGGACTGTTCGTCTACGGGCGCGTTGTTTTGCACACCGCCCGTTTGCGTAGGGTTGGTTAAACCGTGCTTTTTCTTGTACGACTGCGCGTTTAACGCGGATTCCGTTTTAGAAAGCAACGTGTCGATAAAATCCTTTTGCTCAAACGCCGTATCGCCTGCAAAACGTTTCAAAAAACTGACCGCGCAACAGTTCTCGCTTAAAATTTCGTACAAAACGTGCGCCGTACCCGTAAGCGAGCCGTCGCGTTCTGCATTTGCCACCGCGCGCGTATAAATTCTTTGCGTCTTCGGCGTCATACCGTCGCCACCAAACGACTTATCGCCCTTTTTGAAAAATTTGATATACTCTTCCTTTTTCACACCCGAAGAAAGCAAAATTTTGCCTGCTTCGCTGTTTGGAATCCCTAAAAACGCGTAAATCAAATGCTCGCTACCGATAAAATTCGTTTCTACGACTTCGGCGGCGAACTTGTTGGCAAGCGCCAACGCTTTATTCAAATTTTCCGTACAATTTGCACGATACTGCATACCGTATCTCCACTTTTATTTTTTACTGCGTTTTACGCGTACGAGTTCGGGTAAAACCTTACACACCGTTTCCGCGCGCACCATATCGCAAAAGCTTTCCGTTTTGCCTTTCAAGCCGTTGCCAAGCCGAAACGCCGCAGGGCGCATATCGTTGAGAAATTCGTCAAAACCCTTTGCATCCAGCGCTTCGATATACCCAAGCGCAACGCCAAGGCGCACCTGCGTCATTTTATCCAAAAATTCTTTATGCGTCAGCAAAGCGCAATTCGTCAATACGCCGTACGCACGCAAGATTTTGTCCTTAAGCTCCGTTCCAGACGCCTTTTTCAAAACTTCGCGCGCGCGAATTTCCAAATCGCTTAACCCCATCGTTACGCGCGTCATTTTTTCCAAAATCTCGCTTTCGGAAACGCCGAGCGTCCGCTCGTTACTGACCTGATACAAATACCCTTCCGAGCTTGTGCCTTCGCCAAACGCACCGCGAATCGTAAAGCCTGCTTCCTTAATTTTCGGTAAAAGGCTTTTTAATTCTCCGCTGGACACAAGCCCCGGCAAAAACATCATCACCGACGCGCGCATGCCCGTGCCTAAGTTGCTGGGACACGCCGTCAAATAGCCGAGCTTGTCGTCAAACGCGAAATCGAACGTGCTTCCAAGCAACGTATCCAAACTGCTGATGCGTTCGTACGCTTTGTACAATTCAAAACCCTTGCAAATATACTGCTCCCTAAGATGGTCTTCTTCGTTGACCATAATCGACGTCGTCTTGTCCGTCGTGATAAACGCCACGCCGTACTTACTTTCCTGCAGGGCGGGACTGATAAGATAGCGTTCTTTGAGTTGCGACGCCTCGTCTTCGGTCAGTTTGTCAATGTCGTACCGCACGAACTCGTCCAAGCTTTTTAAGCCTTCGCCGACAAGGTGCGCGACGTCTTCCGCCTGCGCCTCGTCCATCTTTTTGGGGAAGGGGTAGGACGCGAAGTTTCGGGCAAGACGTATCCTTGTCGAAACTACGATTGTTTCAATGAACGGCGCGTTCGCCATACGAAATCCTCCTCCACCGTCGAGCTGTTTTCCATTGCAGTCAACTTTTCTTCATAACTTTTCTTGTCTTCGAAATTGCCTTCTTTTTCCAGCTTTTTGATGATTGTTTCAAGCTCCGTTTTTTGGCGTTCGAAACGGGCGCGTTCCACCGCCTTCGCACGATAGCGCGCACCGATGACGTCGTCGAAATCGTACGGGTCGCCGTAGTCGCCGTCGAGTGGCGGTGTCTTACCGCGGTGCGCGCGTTCGCCCTGCATTTTTTTGATAAGCGGATACACGCCCCCGTATAAAACGTCGTAACAATGTGCGCAACCGACCAGTTTCTTTTCACGGATTTCCTGCACCGCCATACCGCAATAAGGGCATTCCGCGGTGTTGGTTTCGCTACGTTTTACGTCTAAAAACAGCCTATCATAACACTCTAAACAGTAGTATTCACGGACGACGACGCCGTTTTTCTTCGTTTCGTACGTCTTTGCCGTTTGTCTTTTTTTGCAATGACTGCACTTGTCTATTCGTCCTTGCATAACGCCCCCTTATTCTGCGTTTACCTGCGGTTCAACCTGCGACTTCTCGTCCATAGCGGGTTTTACAGAGCGCGGTTTTTGTTTTTGGAAAAGCGAACGGAAGAACACCCAAAGCACTTCTAAAACTTGCAACGGCACGCCGATTAAAAACAACATCCAAAGCCCAACCACGCTGTATCCAGTCGCTTTCAACACGAAATACGACGTCAAAAACAGACAAGTGAGCACCATCCAAATTATCGTCGTTACCGCAACGAAATTGAGCATACGGTACTTCCAAACGCAAGCGTACACAAGCAGTACGACGGCGTTGATAAGCACCGCGTACAAAAAGGACATCCACCAGGGGTTGCCGGGAAAAATCAGTTGACCTACCGCAAAAATACAGGTGGCAATCAGCCACACGATACCGCTGGACAAAAGCATAATCAAAGTTTGCCAACTCTTCGTGCGCTTTTGCATTTGCATAGGCGTTTCGCCACCCAAAAACGCGTCCACGGTTACGCCGTACAATTTGGCAAGCTGGACAAGCGTATAAACGTCGGGTACGCCGTTGCCCGATTCCCACTTGGACACGGATTTGTCCGAGTAATTGATTTTTTCCGCAAGCTCCGCCTGCGTAAAACCTGCGGTTTTACGATAGTAGGTCAGTTGCTTTGCTATTGTTTGGTTGATTTCGATACTATTTTCCATACTACTATCATACCACCTTTCTTTTCTTCCGTCAAGTGGCTAAGCGCAGTTTTTGCCTAAATTTTCTACATTATTTAATCGCGCCCGTGTACGCATACGAGAAAAGACGACTATTTTTTACACTTTTTTTTGCGTAGACCCCACCCAGGTACGCGTTGAATAGAAAAAAGCGTCCGATTTCTCGGACGCTTTTGACATCGTTTATTCGGTTGTTAATACGCCCTTGCAAAGACGATAACTTCTTCTGCTTTTTTGCCACAAACGGCGCAAGTTTCCTTACTTTCGCCTTCCGCGCGTACACGCGCCGTAGCACCCGTTTCTTCCTTGATTTTGTCTTCACACGCACGGCATCCACACCAACCTGCTTTGACGAAATTGCCTGCGTCTACGCCCGCCAAAATGCCTTGGATATCGTCGGCGTATACGATGCGTTCGTCACGGCGTTTTCTTGCCGATTCCAGCATATCCTTTTGGATTGTCGACAACAATTCTTTTACGCCGTCCACCGCGTTTGCCAAGTCCAGCTCGCACTTTTCCAGCGTATCGCGTCTTGCGCAAAGCATTTTGCCGTTTTCGATGTCGCGCGGACCGAGTTCGATACGAAGGGGTACGCCTTTCATTTCCCACTCGTTAAACTTCCAACCAGGGCTGTTGTCCGTGTCGTCAAGCGTTACGCGGATGCCTGCTTTTTTCAGTTCTTCTTTCAATTCGTTGCATTTTTCCAAAACGCCGGGTTTTCTTGCTGCAATCGGCACAATAACGCATTGTACGGGGGCAACGACGGGCGGTAACAACAAACCACGCTCGTCACCGTGCGTCATAATGATTGGGCCGATAAGACGGGTAGAAACGCCCCAGGACGTCGTGTACGCCGTTTGCAAAGCGCCTTCGTTGCCAAGGTATTTGATGTCGAACGCCTTTGCGAAGTTTTGCCCTAAGTAGTGGGACGTACCTGCCTGCAAACTTTTGCCGTCGCGCATCATCGCTTCCATCGTGTACGTAGCCACCGCGCCTGCGAATTTTTCCTTTTCCGTCTTCTTGCCCGTCATAACGGGGATAGCAAGGCAATTTTCCGCAAATTCTTTATACGTTGCAAGCATAGCAAACGTTTCTTCTTCCGCCTCTTCCGCCGTTGCGTGTACGGTGTGCCCTTCCTGCCACAAGAATTCGCTGGTGCGAAGGAAAGGACGCGTCGTTTTTTCCCAACGCATAACGTTGCACCATTGATTGACTTTCAAGGGCAAATCACGGTAGGACTGCACCCATTTCGAGCACATCGTCCCGATAATCGTTTCCGACGTCGGGCGGATTGCCAAAGGCTCGGCAAGTTCTTCGCCACCCGCCACCGTAACGACGGCAACTTCGGGTGCAAAGCCTTCTACGTGTTCCGCTTCTTTCGTGAAAAAGCTCATCGGAATCAACAGGGGGAAATACGCGTTTTCTACGCCACGGTTTTTGAAGCGTGCGTCTAATTCTTTTTGGATATTTTCCCAAATTGCGTAGCCGTACGGACGGATAACCATCGTGCCTTTTACCGGGCCGTAATCGACGAGTTTCGTCTTAATCACGACGTCCGTGTACCATTTAGGGAAATCTTCGTTGATGTTTGCAATTTGTTCAACGAACTGCGTTTCTTTTGCCATAACTCTACCTCTTTCTTTTCTCTACTTGTACGCCTTCCATGCCCTTTCTTAGCGGAAGGCTTTCAATCAAAAGCGCCCCCTGTTGAGAGCGCCTTTCTTTTCTAAACGATTAGATAATAACGTCCTTCGTTACCTTACGGATTTGGAAAACCTTTCCGCAAGCAGGGCAACGATGGTACGTTGCCGAACCGTCAATAAGTAGCGCTTGACCGCAATTCGGACAATTGACTTCCAGCTGTTCGGGCTCGGACACGTCTTCAAATTCTTCCTGTTCGCTCAGGAACGGGTCGTTGTCTTCGTCCAAAGACAGCTCTTCTTTTTCAGGTTCGTTATAATAGGGCGAATCGGGATGCGCCGTAGGCGTTTCCACGGGCGCAGGCGCGATGGCCTCGCTGACGTCTTCTTCATAAGGACGACGGGGACGGTTGCGCATAATCAGTTCAACGATGAACATAAACAACGCGATGCTTGCGATGATAATCGAGCCAACGTCCACGTTTTCGCCAACGAATTTTACGATGGAGAGCACGAAACTTGCAAAAGCAACTTCGCCAAACAAATATCTACATACACAGGTAGCGCCTGCGGTAAGGAACACGAAGAACGAGAACACTCTAAAATTCTTCATACCCGCACCGTAAGGGCCTTCAATACCGTATTCCGTCGTGCCCGTAGCGTGCTTTACAAGCACGAACATCCAAATCATCGTGAAGACTTGCAAAAGGATGGAAATCCAAGCCGTCAAATTCGACGTCACGTACTTCCCAAACGAGTTTTCTACGAACAAGGGCGCAAGACAGTCGTCAATCGTCGACGTTTTCAAGAAGAAATACATCATCGTGAACGTTGCAACCACCTGCAAAAGGTTGCGGAAGAAGGGCGCGAATCTACCCACTTCACGTTTTTGTTCCACGACGTCGCCGTCTTGGTTTGCGTAGTAACGGATTTTTCCACCGACAAGCCCCAAGAAGAAATGGAGCACCAACCCTGCGCCAAGCAAGATAAGCAAATACGGGCTGACGGTGTATTCGCCACAAATCACCGCGATTAAGAAATGCACGGAGATAATCGCCGCAAACGAGCCGGAGAACAAGTTGCCAAGGTCTTCCATAGCGTATGCGTTGCGGTTGAAACCGTACGTTCTGCTCGCCTTTCTCTTAAACAACCAGCCCAGCTTGGAAATTGCCTTCAAAACGTTGATAACGAGCGCCAACAAGAGCACGGTGTACAACACCGCGTTGATTACGGTGATAATCCCTGCGGACGTCGTGAACGTCGTAGCGCCGATAGAAACGAACGCATTGATAAGCGCCGTCACGCCTAAAGGTGCGTTGGGCGCCGTCATTAAAGGCAAACAAGCAACCCCAGCCAACGCAATCGTAGCAAACAAATACAGTATGCCGACGAATTTCGCCCTGCCACGGTTTCTCGCGATACTTTTTTTCAGGTATACCCCCCTTTGCGAAGGAGAACTTTTTACCTTGTACTTTTTCATCTATATCAACCTCCGGATATGTTCCTAAGACCGAATTATTTCAAACCCGATACACGCGTTTATAATATTATACAGCGTTTTTACTAAAAAGTCAATATCCTTTTCCCAAAAATATCGTTATTTTGCGAAATTTTCAAAGAAAAAAGCATGTCTTAACGGCAACGTTTCTTCGTTTTGCCCGTAAAAATTTGTTTGTAGGTGTCGATGCACTTCGCGATAATTTCTTGCGCCTCGTCGCGGTGACAAATTTCCTTAACCGTCGTCGTCTTATGTTCTAAGCTCTTATACACTTCAAAGAAGTGCATCATTTCGTCAAAGACGTGTTTGGGGAGCTCGTGGATGTCGTAGTAACCGTTGTAGGTAGGGTCGCCAAACGGGATTGCAATCACTTTTTCGTCCAACGAGCCACCGTCAATCATCTTGATAACGCCGATGGGATAACATTTTACAAGCGTACAAGGGTAAATGGTTTCGCCACACAAAACCAAAACGTCCAACGGGTCGCCGTCGTCGGCAAACGTCCTGGGAATAAAACCGTAGTTTGCAGGGTATACCGTCGACGTGTACAAAACGCGGTCTAATTTCAAAAGCCCCGTTTCTTTGTCCAACTCGTATTTCGCCTTACAGCCTTTGGGAATTTCAATAAACGCATCGAAAGATTTCGCCGTAATGCGTTCGGCGGGAATATCGTGCCAAATATTCATAAAACGTTTCTCACTCCTTATTCCGTTTCATCGTATGGATACATTGTAGCATATTTTCTTACACAAAGCAACCTTCAAAGCGGTGGTTTTGCAATTATTTTTCTCTTTTTTTAGCCAAAAAAGCCGATTCAACGCGTACCTGCCCCCTTCTTTCGACATTTTTGGCGTTTTTTAGGAGAAAAGGAAAAGGCGATTTTTTAGGCTTGTTTTTGCACATTTTATAGAAAAACGGCACTTTGAACGCGCACCGCTTAGACGTTATCAACGTCGTCCTTTGCCAACGGGTTTATCACCGTCAAAGCGTCGCCACTCGATATATCGACGTTAAGAAAAAATTGCGTTGCTGTTTCCGTGGCTCGCGAACCGTCGTTAATCCGAGCGTTCTCTTACTCCCCTTTTGCACCAAAAAAAGGACGCCCGTCGGACGTCCTTTTTTGGCGCAGAAGGAGGGATTCGAACCCTCGCTACGGTTTTCCCATACTACTCCCTTAGCAGGGGAGCCCCTTGAGCCTCTTGGGTACTTCTGCACGGCTCAACTCTCTTTCAAAAGCTATACTACTATATCACATTTTTTTTGGCTTGTCAAAGATTTTTTGCCGTAAAAATGAAAAATCTTTTTTATTTTACAAAAAAACAACGGGCTTGACCGAAGCCAAGCCCGTTGCGTCGTTCATCGATTAGTGGGTGAACAAGAACATTGCAAGGAAGATTGCCGTAAGGACGTACGTCGCAACGGAAACTTCTTTTGCTTTGCCCGTGCAAACCTTGATAAGAACGTAGGAAAGCAAGCCGAAGCCGATACCAAACGAAATGTTGTAGGTGAAAGGCATCATTGCAATCGTCAAGAACGCGGGAAGCGCGGTTGCAGGGTCAGCCCAGTCGATATCGCGAACGTTACCCATCATGAGTACGCCAACGTAAATAAGAGCCGTTGCCGTAGCGCAGGAAGGAATAAGCTGAGCGATAGGCGAAAGGAACATTGCAAGTGCAAACAAGATTGCAACTACGTAAGACGTAAGCGCCGTCTTACCGCCAACTGCCGTACCTGCGGAAGATTCAACGAACGTCGTAACCGTGGACGTACCAAGGATAGCGCCAGCCGTCGTAGCAACTGCGTCAGCAAGCATTGCCTTGTTAAGGTTGGGAACGTCGCCCTTTTCGTCGAGAAGGTCGCCACTCTTGCAAGCGCCGTACAACGTGCCAAGCGTATCGAACATATCTACCAAGCAGAACGCAAGCGCAGACGTAATCAAAACGAGAACGAACTGTCCTGCGCCGTTTGCATCAATCCAAGCACCAAAGTCGAAACCTTCGGTGAAGACTTTACCAACTGCCTGCGTACCGAAATCCTTGAACGCGTCGAAGGGGTTGGACATGGAAATGCTTGCAAAGAACGCTTTCGAAGCTGCGTTGCCGAACAACGCGCTTACGCCAACGATAGCAAAGTAAGCAACTGCCGAGCCAAGGATACCCCAAAGGATTGCGCCCTTGATGTTCTTCTTAGCAAGAACTGCAATACCGATTACGCCAAGTACGACTACGATAAGGGGAATAATGCTGAACCAGTCTGCTGCGAGAAGGTTCATACTGCCCATCGTAACGCCCGTGGAAGCGCTGGGGATAACGAGTTTAGCGTTTTGAAGACCGATGAAAGCAATGAAAAGACCGATACCTGCAGGAATCGCTTTTTTGATTTCTTCGGGAATTGCCTTGAAAATCTTTTCGCGAAGACCCGTAACGGTAAGACCGATGAATACAAGGCCGTCAAGCAAGATGAACACAAGCGTGTTGGCATACGAGAAACCGAAACCAAAACACATCGTGTACACGAAGAACGCGTTAAGACCCATACCAGGTGCTTGCGCAAGGGGAAGGCCGGACAACAAACCGATAAGCACGGTACCGATAATCGCGGAAATTGCGGTTACGATGTACATTGCGCCGTAGGAAACCGTGCCAAGTTCAGCAAACATACCTGCGTTTACCATCAGGATGTAAACCATCGCCATGAAGGTTGTCAAACCAGCAATGACTTCCGTCTTAACGCTCGTGCCTTTTTTCGTCAACGCAAATTTGTTGTCGAGATAAGCAGTAAACTTAGACATAGAAACACTCCTTAAAATAATTTTGTCTTCGAAAAACGAAAACGCGTCCCGTTTTCCCAAGATTACTTTGATTTTATCATATTCGACAAATATTGTCAATATTTTCAACGAAAAAAATCACGAAAATATTTCTTAGTTACGCCTTCTCAACGCTTGACCGAACGAAAAATATATTCTATAATAATGTCAAACAAAAATAAATGAAGGCGGAAATCTTATGAACGTTATTATCACCGAAAATTATGATGAAATGAGCAAAAAGGCGGCGGAAATTCTTATCAATCTCGTGAAGAACAACCCCAACGCAATTTTAGGGCTTGCAACCGGCTCTAGCCCTATCGGTACTTACCGTTATATGGCGGAAGCTTGCAAAAACGGCGAAGTGTCCTTTAAGGGCGTTTCCACCGTCAACCTTGACGAATACGTAGGCTTGACCGCCGACCACGACCAAAGCTATGCTTACTTTATGCGCACCAACCTTTTCGACCACATCGACATCGACCAGTCGAAAACCAACCTTCCCAGCGGTAGCGCACCCTGCGCAAAGGCGGAATGCGACCGTTATAACGCCCTGCTTGACGAAATGAAACAGGACGTTCAGGTGTTGGGGCTTGGCTCGAACGGACATATCGGTTTCAACGAACCGAACACCCCCTTTGATTCCGTAACACATCTCGTCGACTTGACGGAAAACACGATTAAGGACAACTCCCGTTTGTTCAACTCCATCGACGAAGTGCCCCGTCAGGCGCTTTCGATGGGTATTAAGAATATTATGCAGGCGAAATCTATCCTTATGGTCGTTTCGGGCAAGAACAAAGCGGAAGCCGTTTACGGCATGGTAAAAGGCGAAGTAACCCCCGCCCTTCCCGCATCCGTTTTACAGCTTCACCCCTTCGTCACGATTATCTGCGACAAGGACGCGGCGTCCCTTTTGTAATCCAAACGAAAAAATCGATTAAAAACATCTAAATTTCCTATCGTTTTCTATTACAATATTATAGTGCACCATTTTTGCAACGGGCAAACGTCCGTTGCATTTTTTTTGCCTATTTTTTAACCAGAAAACACGAAAATACACAAAATAAACTATGTTTACGAAAAAAAACGGTTGATTTTTTCTTGCTTTTATGATAAAATAATTGTAACTGTACGATGGGGTACAATCCGTTTTTGCGAATTTTTATCAACTCGTTAAGAAAAAATTATATATAGAAAGAAAAAACGACGGTTTTTATTTCGAGGAGGAATTATGAAACTTATCAAAAAACTTGCGCTTCTTTGCGCGTCTTTGAGTCTTTGCGCAGGCGTATGCGCGATGACGGCTTGCGAACTTAGCCTTGGTGGCAACACGGATTCGTCCACCGCACCTGCAACGTCGTCGACGGAAACGTCCAGCCAAGCACCTGCTACGGCAAGCGCGTTCAAATTCAAAGTAGTCAACGCAGACGGCTCGCCTGCAACCAACGTATCCGTTCAGCTTTGCATTGCGGACACCTGCTACGCTCCCGTTGAAACGGATGCAAACGGCGAAGTAACCTATACTTCCCCTGCCGGTGAAGTGGTACACGAAATTCACCTCCTTGACGAGAATAACGAAGCGGTGGAATTTGAAGGCGCAACGGAAACGGGCGCGACGTACAACACGGAAGCCATCGTTCTCACTTTGAAATAATCAAATTCCCTAAACCTTTTTGGAGATTTAATCTTTTATGAAACTTTTGAAAAAACTGCTGTTATTATGCGCGTCGATTACCTGTTGCTTAGGGTTTGCTATCGGCGGAAGCGCTTGTGGCGAGACGCAGGAAGATTCTTCCACGTCGTCCGCAGACGTATCCACTTCTTCCGTAGACGTATCGTCTGAAGAAACGTCCAGCGAAGAACCCGAGCCCGCAAGCTACGTCTATCGCGTACGCGTTCAAAACGAAACGGGCTACGGTTTTAGAAACGTAACCGTAACGCTTATGGACGGTGAAACGCAAATCGCGCAAAAAACGACCAACTCTGCCGGTAACGCAAACTTTAACGAAAGCGACGTGGAAACGGTGGGCAATTACACCATTAAACTTGGAAACTTGCCCAACGGTTATTTACACACGACGGATAAAGACTACGTCACCGTTGCGTTAAAAAACACGGAAACCATCGTGTACTTAAAACCGCAAGGCACGCTTTTGGAAGGCAAGCCTGCGGCAGGTTCGTTGTACCGCCTTGGCGACGTCATGCACGACTTCACGGTGACGGCAACGACTTACGACAAGGGCGCAGAAAAATACGTTTCTAAGCCCTACACGCTTTCGGAAGTGTTGAAGGAAAAGAAACTTGTCCTTATCAACTTCTGGGCAACGTGGTGCGGACCTTGTAAGAGCGAGTTCCCCTATATGCACAACGCGACGATGCTTTACGAAGACACCGTTTCCGTCATCGCGCTTTCGACGACGGACGATAAGGCGAACGTCGACAGTTTCCAAAGCCAAAACGCGTACACGCATTTCAATATGGCGCCCGTTGGAAACACTCAGCTTGAAGGCTTGTTTGGCGTCGGCGGTATTCCGCACACGGTTATGGTGGACAGATACGGCGTAGTCGTGTTCAACGAAGTCGGCTCGATGCCTTCCGTCAGCGCGTTTACGTCGGTATTTGATAGATACGTCGCCGACGACTACGTTTCCACAGTTTACGGCTCGGACGAAGCACCTGACGATGGTGGCGACGGCGGATACGAAGACACGCGTATTAAACCCAACGTCAAACCCGACCCTATCGACCAGCTTGTTGATACTTTGACGCAAGACGAAGCGGTAAAGAAAAACTTCAATTTCCGTTACCAGGAAGAAGAAGGTCTTGAACTTGGCGACGAAAAATACGACGAATACAACTGGCCTTGGAAAATCAGCGAAGACAAAGAATATATCTACGCGTCGAATAGAAATTATCACAATTCCTACGCGATTTTGTACGTAGACTTCACGGTGAAGGCTGGCGACGTACTCACCTTCGATTACAAAATCAATACCGAAGCAACCAACGATATTTTCTACCTTCTTCTCAACGACACGAAGGTAAAAGAAATTTCCGGTTATAACGGCGACGACTGGAAGACCTGCCACGCGTACGTCTTTGAAGACTGGCAGGAAGGTAAGACGCAGTCGATGGGTATCGTATACTTGAAAGACGAAGGCGATACGGCAGGCGACGACACGGTATTTATTAAAAACCTGCGCCTTGAAAAGGTTGCGGATTTGGATAAACCCGATGTTGACGCAAACGTATTCCGCAACGCGGCAACCGATTTGAATACGGACGAAAATGCGAAAACGCAGTTTAGAAACTACGTTGACGTCGTATACAACGAAGACGACCAGTACTACCACGTAGGCGAAAAGGACGGCCCCGTTCTCTATGCCAACATGATGTACGCATCGCCTTGGAGCGAATCGAGCGTTTGGCTTCTTGCCTTCTACGACTACGTCGTAGGTAACGGTGTCAATTACCACTCCGCTCTTGAAGAATTTGCTTGGGAAGCCAACCAGGTACACTCGATGTACGGTTATACGGCGGTTACAGAAGATTTGAAATATCTGTTGGACACTATGTGCCGTTACGTAGACGTATACAAGAAATGGGACGGCGAATACCACGACAAAGAGTGGTTGGAAGTTTGCGTATACTACGAACACTACGGTCAAACCGAGCCGATGGGCGACCCGTTGCAAACGATTACCTTTACGGCGGCAGCGCCTTTGCAAGTCGGCGACAACACGGTCAACGTACCCTACGCAATGACTCCGCGTGGCTTTAAGTACAAGTTCATCGCCGAAACGTCGGGCGTATACCACGTAAAATCGACGGGCGCGGTGGATACGGAAGTCTTCCTGTTTGCAAGCGACAGACAAACGATGCTTGGCAACTGGACGGATAAACCGTACGCAGAATCGACGAAAGACGAAAACGGCGTTACCGTTGCCGACGGCAACTTTGAATTCTACTGGTATTTCGAAGCCGGTGAAACGTATTATATGTTGTTTACCACCTTCCTTGACGTATCCGCGGCGTACAACGTGAATATTTCGTACGTAGGCAAGACCCACACGTATTTGGAAACGTGTGCAACCGGGCCGTACAGTATCAATATGACGACCAACGAAATGTTCATCCCCAACGCGGTTGAATACGCGTACTCGGAAGACGACGGATATTACCACGTACTCAATGCAGACGGCTCGCTTGGTAGCGTTATCTACTTCGATACGCAACGTCCCACCGCTTTCTTTGCAAGAAGCATATACGACGTTTGCTTGGAAGCGCTTGAACAGTACGTCGTACAAGAGCCCGTGCTTGATAAAGACGGCAACCCCGTCCTTGACGAAGACGGCAAGGCGGTAATGAAAGACGTTTTGGACGAATACGGCAACCCTGTCAAGAAATATTACTATCCCCCTGAAAAACGCGCCTTCTACGTGAACGGCACGGACTATACGACGAAACTTCGTCAACTTGGTTTCTTCTCGTTGAGCAACGAAGGCAGATATAGAGGGTTCGTGGCAGTAGACAAAGAAGTGTTTGACATCTTGCGCGAAATTACGATGTCGGTGAAATACGAAGGTATCCACAACTCGTGGTTGATGCTTTGTTATTACGACAAGACGTTAGGCGCGTAATCAAACCCCAACGGCTTATTACATTATTATATATAATAGGAGAAAATAAACGATGAAAAGACTGAAGAAATTAATCCTTCTCACCTGCTCGTTTGTAAGTTGCCTTTCACTTGCCTTGTTCTCGGCGTGCGAACTGCCCGGCACCGGCGCAGAATCGTCCAGCCAAGGCACGACGTCTTCGGAAGAAACTTCATCGGTTGTAGTTTCGTCGGAAGCGTCCAGCGAAGTATCTTCGGAAGCATCCAGCGAAACGTCCAGCGAAGCATCTTCGGAAGCATCCAGCGAAACGTCTTCGGAAACATCGAGCGAAGACCCTACTTCGAGTGAAGAGCCCGAGTACGTATGCGACGGCGTAAACCACATTTGGTCGGAATGGGTTAGAACGGAAGACCCCGGCTGTTTGACGGTTGGTGAAAAAGAAAGAACTTGTCTTGGCAACGACGAGCACGTGGAAACGGCGGACATTACCGAACGCGGTCACGATTTCGGTAACCAAGGCGTTTGCGTACGTTGTGAACTCGAGCCCGAGCTCCCTGCCTACGAACAAGGTATGGAAGTACGTTCCGTACAAGATTTCCCCAACCAAGACGAGGACGGTGATGGTTTCGACTACGGTACGGGTAAAAACTACGACCGTTGGGAACTTGCGGAAGACACCTTCTACACGATAGAAATCCCCCGTAAAGGCGAAGGCGAAGAACAAGGCTTTTGGGTATCCTTTGCGGTAAGCGAGCCTGGTCAGTACGCGCTTTTTTCGGTATCGAACAACAACGTAAAAGCGACGAGATTTGACGCAAGCCCGCAGTACATCCCCCCTTCCGGTTACGAGTGTTCGTACCTTGAAGACGGCAATTTCCTTTCGTCCGTCAACTGTACGACGCTGTACTGGAGCACGAGCTGGCGCGCAACCTTCCACTTGACGGCGCAAAAAGTAAACGCAACGGCAACCTTCGCGTTCACGAGAATCGACGCGCCCGCTTGGACGCCCGGATACGTACACGTGTCCGTTATCGCGGAAGAAATCGACGGCAAGAAAGCACCCGAAGGCGCAGACGGCACGACGGCAGTCGTAGTCCCTTACGACAGCGATTATTTCTTCGATGAAAGCGTTGGATATTATCGTATGGGTACGAAACTCAACCCCGGCGAAATCATTTACGCGGCAATCGATTGCAATCCCCCTCGTTTGATGACGGCAGGCGACAACCCTGGTTATTTCACGACGATTCAATGGACTGGTAACAACCTTTCGCTCGGCGACGGTTATACGGCGGATGGCGACTACTTGCTCCGTGACTATATGCCGTTTATCATGAACGACACGTCGTATGGTGGCAACCCTGGCAACTGTTATCAAGACTTCGTCAACCGCGACGGTATGTACCCCGTCAACCAAGAACTTTTCCGTTTCTTGAACTTGTACGTAACCAACAACCGTCCTATGGAAATCGACCAAGAAATCGTAAACGACGAAGAGTTGTACAAAAAATGTGCTTGGCTTGCGGCTTGCTACTACTACAAGAAAGTTAAAGTAGGTACGGAAGAAGTCCCCAACCAAATCACGACGATGGGCGAACATACGATTACGACGTGGGAAATGGAATATCAATATTTCACGGTATTCTATCAAAACGATAGCAGTGAAAACCCCACCACCTATTGTACGATTACTTGCGAAAACGCAAACGCAAGCATTATCTTCAACAATAAGACGATTAACGGACCTTTCACCATCTTGTTTGAAACCAACGCCGTCAACGGCACGACTTTTGCCATCGCGGCAAGGGACGGCAGTGAAATTCAGTTGACGTTTACGCTTGCAACGTGGGGCGAAGGCTCGATGGACGACCCTGAAGAAGTAGAAATCGTCGACTCGACGATTACGCTTACGCCTTACGAAGCGTTCTTGTGCTCGGGCGACATCGACTACGTCGGTTATTACACCTTCACGGCAACGACGACGGGTACGATTACGTTGACGACGACGTGCGAAACGTTGCTCCTTGTCAACAGCGAACCTGCAATGAATCCCCCCGATGGTGCAAACTACCTTACCTACACCTTGGAAGTCACGGAAGGCGACGTCGTTGAACTGTACGTGCAGGCACAAATCCCTAACGACATCATCATCACCGTTTCTTAACTTATTTTCGTAAATCATATCTCCCCTATCCGTTTTGGTGGAGCAAGGCGGATAGGGCGAGCGTAGAATTTAATAAAAAAAATTGGAGGTATCATTATGGCAAAATTTAAGAAGCTTGCTCTCCTTTGCACTTCTTTCTTGTTGACCTTTGGTCTTGGCACGGCTATGGCTTGTGGCACGAACGAAGACAGCTCGGAAGCAAGTAGCGTAGGCACGACGAGCTCGGCTCCTGCATCGAGTGAAGCTCCTGCATCGAGTGAAACTTCGAGCGAAGCATCGAGCGAAGCATCGAGTGAAGCATCGAGTGAAGCATCGAGCGAAGCGTCGAGCGAAGCGTCGAGTGAAGCGTCGAGTGAAGCATCGAGTGAAACTTCGAGTGAAACTTCGAGCGAAACTTCGAGCGAAGCATCGAGTGAAGCATCGAGTGAAACTTCGAGCGAAACTTCGAGCGAAGCATCGAGTGAAACTTCGAGCGAAACTTCGAGCGAAACTTCGAGCGAAACTTCGAGCGAAGACCCTACTTCGAGCGAAGACCCTACTTCGAGTGAAGACCCTACTTCGAGCGAAGACCCTACTTCGAGTGAAGACCCTACTCCTTCCGTTAACACCGACCCCGAAGTTCTTGCGCTTGGCGTAAACACCTGGACGGTAGACTACGACGGCAACTTTGCAGTCTTCACGGCAACGGAAGCTGGCACGTACGCAATCGTATCGGACAGCGATGCTGCTTTCTATGAAGCAATTTGGAACGATGGTTGGGGCGATTACGAGTACAATGCAATCGAACTTCCCTATGCGTTTACGTTGGAAGCAGGCGAATCGTTTGTATTGAACGCTTGCGCTTCGTTTGAACCCACGGTAGAAGTTACCGTTGTAATGGCTCCGGCTACGCCCGCACCCACCGAATCGGAAACGATTGCACTTGGCAACAACGAAATTGCGTTGGAAGCAGGCGAAACGATTGCACTTACGATGGAATTTAGCGGTCAAGCTTACGGTACTTTGACGGCAGACGCAGGCGTTAAAATCGGCGCTTGGGATGCAATCAACGGCTGTGTAGCAGAAGACGCAACCAACGAATATCTTGTAAAACTTGCAGGCGCCTACGGCGGTACGCTTATCGTATACGCAACGGCGGAAGTAGCAGGCACGTACACCTTTAACTTGGTAAACTACGTTGCACCCGTTGAAACGACGGAAATGGAAGGCGAATTTACCTTGCCTACGGCATATGGTTTCTCTATTCCCGTAACGTTTACGATTGCTACCCCCGGCACGTACTTAATCGAATCGTGGGAAGACGCTGAAAACACGGAAATTAAAGACAGCGTTTGGGGTATGGGCGACAACACGTACTGCTTCACGACGACGGAAGAAAACGAACAAATCACCCTTTACATTTCCAACGGCAACTGGGAATCGGATACGGCAGTCGTTGACTACGCCATCAGCCTTGTTCCTCCTGTATCGCTTACGCAAGCAGGTGGCGAAGTTGAATTGACGGCAAACGCAGACGTTCTTGTCAACTTCACGGCAGAAACGGCAGGCACGTACGTTATCGGCTCTACCAACGAAACGGTTTACGGTTGGTTTGCTGAAGACGTAGACACGTCGATGTTGTATATGTATCCGTTGGTTGTCGTTGTAGCTGACCCTGCAGTTCCCGTACAGTTCTACGTACATATCGACGATATGAACTATGCAACGGTAGACGTTCCCTTCACGGTAACGATTCCTGAAGACATCGAAATTACGGCTGGCGAATACACCGACGTAAACGTCGTTGCAAACATCAGCAACGTAGTTATCTTCACCGCTCCTGCAGCAGGCGAATACAAGATTGACATCGAAACGGTAGCAACCTACTTCGGTATTTACGACGCTGAATACGACATTATTTCTTGGGAATACAGCGAAAGATTTATCGTTGTTGCAACGGAAGCTAACCAAGAAATCGAACTTTACGTAAGGTCGGAAGCAACGCAAATCACCTTTGCCGTTTCCGAATACACGGAAGACGATAAATATCCTTCCCAATACGTACTCGTAGTGGACGAATTCGGTTCTGCAGAAGCAGACGTTGTTATCAGAGCAAACGGTACGACGCAAGTTGTCGTAAACGGCTTTGGTGCATACCAGCTCAGCTGGTCGCTTGCAGGCTGTGACGTAGACGTTATCTTCAACGAAATGTCTTTGAACGGCACGTCCATCGCGTTTGGTGGCAGTACGTTTGGTACTATCTTCACCTTCAACAACAACGAAGATGAAGACGTAAGCATCTACGTTTCCTTGTCCGAAGCTAAACTTGTATCCGGCAACACGGACATTTACATTGGCGCAATGGGTGGCAACGTATTGTTCTCTGTATTTGAAGAACAAAAATACGTACTTAGCTGGGAAGACGAAAGCCTTAACGTTACGGTTGTTAACGTAAGTGGCGACGAACCCGAAGTCCTTACTTTGACCGGCAACTCGGTTGTCCTTGAAGCATACACGTCCTACGAAGTAATCTTCGCATCCAAGGACGGTCAAGCACTTGTGGCAACGGTAAACTACGCGTTGAAGGCAGAAGAACTTAAAGTGGGCACGAACACCTACGCAATCACGTACGATTACGTGCTTTATCAGTTGACGGCGGAAATAAGAGGTTTGTACACCTTGACCTGCGATGACGCAGACGTTGAATTTGTAAACGACCCGTTCAGCTACTTCCCCTTCAACCCGTTTAACGGCGGTGCGCAGTTGGAAGTTGGCGAATACGTTTACGTTTACATTAGAACGAACGGCGTAGCAGGCGACGTAGAAATCACTATCAACCGCGAAGACCTTCCCGTTTACATCAACAACGACCTTGACCCCGTAGAACTTGAAATTGCGGCAAACGGCTCTGTTTTGGTAGAAACGGAAAACTACGTAACGGCTGGTAAATACATCGTTACGTGGGACAACGCGGCGGTTACGATGACCATCGCAGGCGAAACGGTTGCTTCTGGTGAAGCGTTCTTCATCGAAGACACCTTCTATGGCTCCGGTAAATTCTCGGCAACGTTCTCCGCAACGGAAGATGCAACCGTAGTCATCACCCTTGCAGAATGGGCACCTACGGCAAGCAAGAACTTTGCTGGCATGACCGATACGGTAGAAGTTCCTGCAGGCGAAACGGTTTGGGTTGCACTTGCTGGCCCTGTATCCGGTAAATTCACGATGTCTTGGGATAGCCAAGACGTATCCGTAGAAATCTACGGTGGCGCAAGCTCCTCCACGGGCTCGATTCTCTTTACTAAAAATCCTATGTCGCAAGTATTGTTCGGTTTCACGAACAACGGCGCAGAAGACGTAACTGTAAACGTAACGTTTGCAGAAGCAAAACTTGTTGTTGGCAACAATACGATTACCATTACGGAAGCCGACCTTATGGACGGCGGTTCTATGTGGGATTTCATGGCAGAAGTAGCAGGCAAATACACCTTCTCGACCACCGATGAAAACGCAATGGTTATGGTTGGCGAAAGTTATTATGACCTTTCCTACGTTTCCGTTGGCGACGGTTCGGCTACGTTCGATTTGACGGCAGGCAGTATGCTTATCGTTATCGTCGTTACGCTTGACTACGAACCCGTAGCAGTTTCCTTCAACATCGCAGTAGAACCTACCTGCACCAACCACACGGGCGGTACGGCAACCTGCCAAACGCTTGCTGTTTGCGCTACCTGCGGTAAGCCCTACGGCCAGCTCAGCACGACCAACCACGTAAACGAAGCAACGACCGTTCCCAACGGCAACGGTACGCACAACGTAGTTTATGGTTGCTGTGAAACGGTTGCAGAAGAAAACACAACTTGTTCGGGTGGCGAAGCAGATTGCTCTAACGAAGCGGTTTGTACGGTTTGCGGTGGCGCATACGGCGAAAAAGACGCTGACAACCACGCAATGACGGCAGACGAAGCAGAATGGACGGCAGGCGAAGGCGAATACGCAGGCTTTGACGTAAAAGCTTGTGCTTGCGGTCACGTTTTCCAAACGTTTGACGTAACCAACGAAAAGATTACTGAAATCAACCTTGGCATCCAGGAAGTTGGTGGCGAAGCAACGGGTACGTTCTCCCTTTTCGACGTTATCGACGAAAAATACCTTGACAATTCGATTTCCGCCGACCTTATGGACGTTCTTTACAACGGCGAATCGGTTTTGGACTACGTCCTTGATGACGAGTTCAACACAAGCACGGTTTTCTTCACCAACACGTTTGGTAGAGATTATCTGTCCTTCATCTATCAAACCAGCGACGGTGTTTCGCACGAAGTAAAGGTCTACGTTGACTTGATTACCAACGTCATCACGACGTTTGACGAATTGCTCGCCCTTGCAGGCACCAGCAGTGAAACCCGCACCACCGGTTACTACGTACTCGGCAACGATATCGGTTCGGAAACCACCGTTTTGGCTTCTCAACCCGCTGATAAATATACCAGCATTACGTTGGACGGCAACGGCCACAGCGTAACCTTCTCGACCAGCTACGCTTCGCGTGGTTTGTTCGGTTATTTCAACGGCACGATTAAAAACGTAACCTTCAACGTATACAACTACCAAGACAGCTACGCATCCGCAGGTCTTTCGCAAAACGCGACGGGCGCAACGTTTGAAGACGTAACCTACAACGTCCTTTCCAAGGCAAGCAACCCCGTAGCATACGGACAGACGGGCGTCATGGTATACGCAAACGTTGAAAGTTCCACCTTCAAAAACGTAACCATCAACACGATGGGCGTTGCAGTTGGTTCGATTTTCGGTGCAAGCTTTGGTACGGAAGCAGACGGACTTGTAAACACGTTTGAAAACGTAACCGTATACGCAACCGACTACGTCGAACTTGCAAATACGGAAAACGGCAGAGATACGGCAACGGCTATTCAAGAAATTGCAGGCGTTAAGGTTGTTAAACCCGTTACGTTGAACGTTGCGGCAAAAGAAATCCTTTTGACGGGCGAAGATTATGCAATCAGCCTTGGCGAAGACTATGCAGACGTAACCGTAACGTCGATTACGCTTGGCAAGTACGATTTCGGCACGGACCTTTCCGCACTTGCAATTTCCAACGAATTTAAGGCAGACAAGCAAAACCACGGCGAACAGCTCGTTACCGTAAAAGGTACGACGGCAGAAGTTCCTTTCATCGTAAACGTACCCGTAATTTTCGTTACGATGGAAATCGGCGACGTTGACACCTTCAAATCGACGATTGTTGACGCGGCAAGAAGCGGCATCGTTTACGGTTACTACAAATTGACGAATGCGATTGGTGCTGACTCCAACACCAACTCCGTTGTTGCAGCGTATACGTACACGTCCGCTTGGGACCAAGCTGCGACGGCAATCGGTTTCCGCGGTACGCTTGACGGACAAAACTACAGCGTATACTATTCCGGCGGTGAAGGTTGCGGTTTGTTCCATATCCTTCGTGATGCAACGATTAAGAACGTAAAACTTATCCACCGTTGGTTTGGCGGCGGCGGTACGTCTACGTTGGCGTTCGCTATGTTCAACTCGACGCTTGAAAACGTAACCATCGAAATCCTTCGTGGTTCGACGTCGGGCGCAAGCGGAACGGCTGTTCTCGTAAACTCCAGATTGGACACTTCGTCGTTCAAAAACGTAACGATTTCGTTGAATCCTGGTTTTGCAATGCCTGCGGCAACGTCGCTCGTTAAGACGCATTTCTACGCTGACGCAAACCACGCGCTTGGCTGTACGTTTGAAAACTTCGTCATCGACGGCTTCACCGTACAATACCTTGGCGTTGCCGGTACGACGACGTACGTTATGCAAGGTCAAACGGTAGAAGGTGCAACTTGCGTAGAAGTTCCCGGTATCAGCTACGCTGTGGCACAAGCGTAAAAAAAACTGCCTTTTTAAGGCATAACAACAAAAAAGACGGCGAAACCTTCACGGTTTCGCCGTTTTACTTGTTAGGGCGCAAAAAAAGGCTTGTCCTTGTAAGACAAGCCTTTTTTTCTTTTACTTAAACAACGGGGTTACGATTTCCACCAAATCTTCATAGTGCATCGAGCCTTCCTTCTTAAAAGCGATTACGCCTTCCGTGTCTACAACCAACGTTGCAGGCAACGCGCCCGACGAAAAGCCAAGTTTTGTATACACGTTGTCTTGCGTTTCTTCGTACCTGCCAAACAAAATTTCAAAGTTTTCCCAACCGACTGCGTCTTTGTTGGTGTTCATCCAGTTTGCCAACTTTTCCGCGCTGATGGACACTTCGCCGTCCAACGTAATCACCGTTACGTCGTCTTTGTACTCTTTTTGGAACTGGTCGAATTCGGGCAATTCCGCTTTGCAAGGCCCGCAATACGTCGCCCAGAAATTGATGACGATGACCTTTTCTGGGTGCAGGGCTCTTTCGCCCGAAAGCGAGAAATTTTCTCCGCCTACCTTAAATTCTCCGTCTTCCACTTTGTAGGTCGGTACGACGAAATTTGGACACGTCGCACCCACTTCTACGCCTTGGGGAATTGCTTTGTCGATAAAGTTGTAATAGGTCAACGAGCCGACCATTACGACGCCTGCAAGCGCGCCTGCCACTATCTTCAATTTACTCATTGTCAGCGTCCTCCCGTTCGTCTTTAATCGGCGTTTCTACGGGCGTTTCCGCAGGTTTAGGGGCGAGCATCGACGTCAAGGGTTTGCCCTCCGCCACGGGCGCGTCTACGTCGTTTTCGCGCACGAAAAGTTTTGCGCCTTTCCAGCTAATCGCCTGCGTGGGACAAACGGAAATACACTCGCCACAATGGATACACTCGTGGTCGCCCACGCGTTTGATGTCCATTTTACAAGCGGTGATACAAAGTCCGCAGTCCGTACACTTGTTTTTGTCAAGCTTTACGCCCAGCATTGCAATACGGCAGAATAAACCGTAAATCGCGCCAAGCGGACAAAGGAAACGACAGAATAAACGGAAAATGAAAATACTGCCGACCGTGATGAGTATAAGCAACGTGAATTTCCACGAGAACAGCGGGCCGAGAATTGCCAACAAGCCTTCATTTTCGCTGTTGGCAAGCAAGCCTACACCACCTTCAAACGTACCTGCAGGGCAGATATATTCGCAAAAACCGGGGATGGCGAACATTAAAGGTACAAGCACCACCAACACGACGAGAAGTACGTATTTTAAGTACGAAAGCACGCGCGTTGCTTTGCTCTTTCTAAGCTTAGGGGTTTTAATTTTGTACAAAAGGTCTTGCATAAGGCCGATGGGACAAAGGAAACCGCACACCACCCTGCCAAGCATAAGCCCAAACAAAATCAGCGTACCGAATATGTATGCAGGAAGACGCGTATCGCTTGCCGAAAGCGCGTTTTGCAACGAGCCTAACGGACACGCCCCCACCGCGCCTGGACAGGAATAGCAGTTCATGCCAGGGACACAAACGTTTTTCGTCGGACCTTTATAAATTTGGCCGTTGAAAAAGCCTTTGATGTTTGCGTTGTACAACAACGCGGTGTACAGCTGGATAAATCTGCGTTTCGACGGCTTGTGACGTACGAACCAGTTTTTAATTTTTCCAAAGAATTTTTTCATAGTTTTTTATTGCTTAATTTTATACGTTGCTCGTCGTAAAGGCGTAGATACGAGCAAGACAAGGAGAAACGCGTACGCCGACGGGAGTGTACATAAACGTACACGAGCAAGGCGCACACAGTTTCGACGCCGTATTGCGAAGTATATACGTCTTTACTTACCCCAAGCCGATACATTGCGTGCATATATTCTTCGCCTTCTCAAATACGTCTGCCATGCCACCGTTTTGGATGCCGACGATAAGAAGGAAAATACTGCCACCAAAAAGAAGGATACGAAGCGTCCACAAGCCTGCAAGCTTTAACCTGGGATGCGCTTTTTTCGGCGTTTCAACGTGGGGGGGCTGTTGTTCCTGTTTGTCCTGTTGTTCCTGTTTGTCCAGCTTTTTGCGTTTTGCCGATTCGACAAGGCTGAGTTTTACCGCCACCGTTTCCTTTTTCACGCTGGAATTTACCAAAGCCAACGCCACGAAACAAACGACGAATCCACCGATGAGCCAGGGCGAGAAACGAACGAGCCTATCCGCCGCCGCGTTATGCTGGGTGAAGATTTCCTTGTCAAACCAAGGCGTGTACCCTTTCGTCAGCAACAGCCACAACCCAACCGCGACCACCGCCAAGCAAAGCACCGTCGCCGAAAGCGTAACGTATAAACGGAATTTGCGATGAGAATTTAGCGAAGCAAGTTCGTCTTCAGACAAGCGCGCGCGCAAGCGTTTGAGTGTGGAATTTGCGTCGACGTACGCCTTGTTCCGCTTTTCCGATTCAGGAAAAAGATACGCCAGCAGGACGTTTATAAACAGCGCGACAATCCAAATCCAAATGAAAAGCGAAATTTCGTTGTAGTGCGCGGAAATGCTTTCGACGGTGTACGGACTGCTGTCCGCCGAGCGGTAAATCGACCATATCTGCATAATCATCAGTACGCCGAGCGCAACGGTAAACAGCGCGAATAATACACCGTATACAAAGCGTAATCCACGCGCTTTATTTTCCGACATAATTCCTCCTTTTCCTTTCTATGCCAAAGCATAAAAGGCGGATAATTCTTTACCTTATTATATAACCTACACGCGCGCGTTGTCAAGTATTTCTTTCGTCAGCGGAAAGGAAAAAAAACGGAACTTGCGAAAAACAAATAAAAATAAGAAAAACGCCCCGTTTTTTCTTGTCATTTTTCCGAAAATATTGTATAATGAATACAGTATGGGTTAATGGGATATTTTGCCCTTTCAACGAAAAATCCCCTTAATTCTTGGTTTCGGATATTTTAACTTTTTATAATGGAGTATTTATGAGAAAATTTTTAATCTCGATGCTTGCCACTTGCGCGCTTGCGCTGTCGATGACCGCCGTAGGTTGCGAGTGGTTGGAAACCCCCACCGACTCGTCTTTTGATAGCAATTCTTCTTCCACGCAAACGGGCGAATTGCGTAACGTCACTTTCGTCAAAGGCGAAGGATATGATTTTACGTCGAACATCGGCACATCGGAGGGCGTGATTCCCGAAGGCACGGCGCTTACCTTTACGCTCGACGTGGGCGCGTTCTACACGGGTAGCCCCGTCGTATACGTCAATGAAAAGCCCGTCGCTCCGCTTGCAGACGGCAGTTATTCGATTGACGTGGGCGGTGAAGATTTGACCGTCCGCGCAGAAGGCGTTAGAAAAGACGTTTCGAATATGACGGGTACGGGTGCGTTTGACGACGCGTTCGTCATTTCAAAACCTATCGACCTTTTGTATATCGCCGAACAAGTCAACAAGGGCAACACCGCGTATTCGCGCGCGGCGTACGTACTTGCAAACGACATCGACTGTAAGGGCGAAACGTTGGACATCATCGGCGACAACTCGACGGAAGCGTCTTATTTCAGCGGTTGCGTGTCCTGCTTAACCGACCCCGAAACGGGCGAAATGCAACGCTTTACCATCTCGAATTTCAACATCGAATCGCGTGATAAAAACTACGTCGGTCTGTTTGGTGCGGTGTTTGCAGACTTGGGTGTAACGAGTAGCGGTTTGTTCTACGGTATCCGCTTGGATAATTTCACCATCAACGCAGGCGTCGACCAAATCGACGGCGAAAATAAATCGATTTCCGTCGGCGGTTTAATCGGTTACGGTGTGGGCGCAAACCTTTTCCTTTGCGACGCAACGAACGGTAGCATCAACTTGACGGGCGACACCAGTTATTTCTCGTTCGCAGGTGGTTTAATCGGTTATCAACAAGGTTTTTACGAGCCTAACTATGCAGGCTATTTCCCTTCCGAAATTGCTTACGCGGTTGTAGACGTTGACGTCAACGTTTTAAGCGGTCTTGTTCTGTACGCGGGCGGTATCAGCGGATATCTTGCCACCAACTACCCCTTCGGCGCAGTTTCCTCCGTACATAACTCGTACGCGACGGGCTCGGTTGTCGGCGCAATTCGCAGTGGCGGTATCGCAGGCGGTCTTGGTCAGTACACGGTTGTCAGCAACTGCTACGCAACGGGCAACGTTATGGCAACGTCCCAGCAACGTGTTGACGACCCCCTTTGGACGTCGGACGAATTCTGTACGGCGTACGCAGGCGGTATCGTAGGCTTTGCTGAAAACGACACCGTAGCGCACGATTCCTTCTTCAACGGCACGCTTTCCGCGCACGCGGTTTCGGGCAACGACTACGCAAAGACGAACGCGGCTGTCGGTGGCGGTTACGAACAGGGCAACGTGTCCATCGATTCGCAAAAATACCTTGCCATCGATTGCTTGGAAAACGTAGACCTTTCTAAAGAAGACTATCTCACGGAAACGCTTGGCTGGCAATCCTACGACTGGGTGTTTGAAGCAGGCGAACTTCCCGTTATCAATTACGGAACGCCGGAAGGTGGCGTTACGATGTCGCTGACCTTGCATTTCGTTGCTAAGGACGGCACGGAAATCACCGTCAATCAACAAAGTTCGCAATCGTATAACTATTTCGACACGGCAAGCCAGTCGAGCAACGGTTACAACGCGTTTGGCGGTTTCTTTGCAACGGGCAGTCTTTCGATGTATTTAGATGCTGACAACGGCTATCTTTCCTACGGTTATTTCTTCGACGAAGCGTGCACCAAGCGC
Source organism: Candidatus Scatosoma sp. (assembly GCA_045660225.1). Taxonomy (GTDB): domain Bacteria; phylum Bacillota; class Clostridia; order Christensenellales; family Borkfalkiaceae; genus Scatosoma. The sequence goes on along the minus strand of JAZRDK010000007.1, from coordinate 12,470 downwards.
GTGCCTTATTCCTATTTCCCGATGAAGAATTTGGACGTGTACGTAGGCTTTGCTGACCCGACGCCTATCGTCGGTACGTACACCCTGGTTTCCGATTCCAGCGCAACGCCCTTGACGGTAGAATTTAAGCCGACGGGTATCGTAGAATACTCTGACGGCGTAACTTCGCAAGAATCGAACTACCAGTTCGACGGCAAAAAAATCGTGATTGAAGGCGCAAGACTTGCAAGATATTACGGTGGCGAAATCATCGTCGACGAAACGAACACTTCCGTTTTTGCGGACGCGAATTTCGATTTGAACCGTTATACCTATCTCTATTTCTACGGCGAACAAACGGACAACGGACTTGTGCTTTACGACGGCACGTACTTCACGAAAGACGCTCCCCTGTCCGCGCTGAAAAACGCTATCCGTGGCGAGTTCTTCGTAAAAGACACCGAAAAAACCACCTATTACACGCTGTACGGCAACAAAGCCGTCGTGGAAACGGTGACGACGGAAACGGGCGCTTACGCTTATGCGGAATACGACGTTTGCACGTTGGACGGCGACGTTTTGAAACTTGTAAGCTCCACGTCCCTTTACCCCGAACTTAGCGTCAGCGTAGCCACGTTGAACGCTTTGGACGCGTTTAAGGGCACTTGGGCTAAGTCGGCAACGATAAACAAACGCTACGTCTTCGACGGCGCAGGTAACTGGGAATACACGCACGTTTCGTATACGCGCGAAGGCAACGAATATTATTACGACTACACGTCGACGACGTTAGAACGCGCGGTTGGTACGTACGAAATCAACGGCGACCAAATGCAATTTACCCACGGCGGTAAAAACTACGTCGCAAAATTCAACAGCGACGGTTTCTTAGAAATTACGGACGGTAGCGTCACGCACGTCTACTACGACGGAAACAGCTTTGAAGGCAAATGGCTTGGCAATGGTTTCACCTTGCAACTTCTCGGCATCGGCGAAAACGGTACGGGTAAGGCAATGCTTCTCTACGACGACGGTTACGTCACCGAACTCGTTTACGAACCCAGCGAAACGTCGGGTATCGTTGCTCTCTATCTCCCCCACGCGCAATACTGGAAGGATACGCTGTTTGGATATTTCAGCTTTGACGTAGCGTCAAACACCCTGTCGGCAGTCCTTTCCGACGCAAACTCTACAACGGGTTACACGGCGATAAGCCTGTATCTCTACGACGATTTCCAGGGCGACTGGATTTGCGACGCACCCGAACTTTTGAACGTAGATTTCCGCTTTAACGGGCTTGGTTTGTATGCACACCTTGGCGCAACCGGGACGTTGACGTTGATTGAAGACGGCAAAGAAACGACGGTAGAATACACGCTGGATTCGTTGCAACAAGGCAAATTCGCGTACAAGGGCGCAACCTATTTCCTTGCCTTCGACGAAGATAGCAACACGATAAAGGTTACGCTTGGCACAACCGCAGTTATGCAACACAAAGACGAGTTTGCCAACGTACATTTCGTAGATATGAACGGCGTTTCCTACGTCTTCGACGGTAGAAGTGCGTTGCAATCGACGGGCGGTACGCTGAAAGTAGGCGACAAGACGTACGGATATAAACAAGCGGACGACGGATACACGGTATACGACGGCGAAACGGAAGTCGGCTCGATTGTCAAAGGCAAAAGCTCGTACGTATTGACCATCGGCGAAACGGAAACGAATTTGTATATCACAAACGACTTTATGGGCGATTGGGCAATGAACGGTATGTTCTCTATCTTCTCCATCGGCCCTACCGACTTAAACGGCAAGATTAAAGCCGTATTCAAAGGCGCAAACGTAGAATTGACGGTGGTTAATCCTGCAACCTTGACCTTCAACTTTAGAGATGGTCAAATGCCGATTACCTATTATCTTCTCGTTATGTTTGACGAATTCTTAGGTGAAAATATTCTCGTTTTGACGGAAGACCCTACGCTCCTTAGTGGGGAATACGTCGTATGCTCGAAGGCGGACGACCTGTTCGGCGTTTGGGATTCGGTCAGCGACAACGGCAAAACCAAGCTTTCCTTTGACGGCGTAGACAGCGGTTATGCAAACAGTACGGCACGTATCAGCTTGAAACTTAATTACTTCACGTCGACAACCGATTACTTCTATAACGTAACGGACAAAGGCATCGTGATGTGGTCGCAAACGTTGCTTGCAGAACGCACCTGGTATTTCAAAATCATCCCCCTTACTTTGGACGAATACAACGCCCTTGAAAAGAAAGACAACGTCTTCGTACAACGCGATAAGGACGGCAACGTCGTAAGGGCGCTCCTTCGTATCGAAGTAGACGGCTTGTATCTCACGGAAGCAAAAGACACTCTAACCAGCGAAGTTTACTTCTTCGACGGCGAAGGCAATATGTTTGTGGACGACGAAGTGAAATACACCTACGTCATCAAATCGTACAACACGGACAACACGGCAACTTTGGAAGTCGTGAACGTGGCAACGGGCAAGAAATACAAGGCAACCTTGAATTATCAAAACAATGCAAACATCACCTTCACCTTAGGGGAAGAAATCACGGCAAACGCCTAACGAAAACAGAAAAACGGCAGGACGAAGACGTCCTGCCGTTTCTTTTTGTCATTGTACCGTCCCAACACACAAAAGAACAATAAAACCCCAACCAACGCCCTTTTTAAGGCTTTGGTTGGGGTTTTTTCGTGGTTTTTGACCGCGCGCAATCAAACACACTTACGGTGTTTCATCGCGCTTTTACGTGCGTTTAACGCGCGTTAAACTTATTTGCTTTCCTTGACGATGGTTGCCGTTTTTACAGCGCCCGTTTTCGCGTCTTTGTCAACGTTTACGTACGCTTCGACCATCGTAACACGGCTGACGTCCTTCACCAACTTTTCGCCCTTGCGGATGCGGAATACGTAACTGCAGTAGGGACAAATATGCGCGTAGTTGCCGTCTTTAACCTTAAGCGACGTACTGCATTTGGGGCAGTTTACGGTATAGGTCTTGGGTTCAGCTTTTACTGCGGGGGTTTTGGTTTCGTTCATAATATTAACCTACCTTTTAATAATTTTCTTTGTATTCTCTACGCTTACTTTCTGTTGATTTCGACGTTCGATTTGATTTGTTCGCCTTCAGGCGGTTGTACGGGAGATTTTGCGTATTTTTCCATAACCAGGTTGATATACGCTTGTTCGCTTTCTTTGCTGTCGTGTGCACCTGCAGGAATCGTCGTTTCTACGTTAACGTGGATTTCACCATATTCGTCCTTGTAGTCTTGACGCGCCTTTTCCTTCGCCTCGCGCTCTTCACGCTTTTTATCAGCAATTCTGCCAAAGCCTGCGCCGATAAGAACGAGTACGAACACACCGCCAAACGCAATCGCGATGACAAGCGCCGTCTTGCCGTAATCGGGCTTTTCATCGGGAGTTTCGGGGGTAATAGGCTCTTCTTCGGGTTCGTCTACGACGGTGTCGTCCACTACCGATACGACAACCCTGACCTTCGCGCCACGGCAAGAGATTTCTACGTACTTATTATACGTCGTCAACTTGCCCGTCGTCAACAATTCTAATTCGTCAAAGTCTGCTTCTTCTACCGAGTAATCGTCGTAAACCACGAGAATTACAAGGCCGTCCATCTTGAATTTCTGACCAACTTCGTATTCCGACTTGTGCGCCGACGATTCGCTTACCTGCAAACCGCTTACGACAAACGGGATACCCATATATTTCTTCACGGAGCGGAGCGCTTCTTCCACCGCGAGCAGTTTTTCAGAAAGTTCTTCCGTGACGAATTTCGCCTGGCCTTCGTCCGCCGTTGCGTTGTTGTAATGGCTACGCGCCGTCTTCACCGTTTCGGCAAACGCCTTGACCATTGCAACGTTTTCGTCCGTCTTTTCTACCTTCAACCACGCCTTGATTTCTTCTACCGTCGGCATATTCGTTACAAGCGACACGAATTCGCGCGTGTAGTCTTCGATAAGCGCTTCTTCCGAAGGCGTTCTTACACCGAAGAACAGCGTGTAAACGTGGTTGTCATAACCCGTGCCGTTGACGGGATAGTTCATCTTCAACGTACTCGTTTGCTTGCCATACGTCGTGAAATTCAAAACGTACGTTTCGAAGTTGGTGTAGAAATATCCTTTATAATAAGAGATAGTAGATACCGCCTCGATTTGCTCGGCAACTTCACTTCTATATTCTACTTCCAAGGTGGGCGCTTCAATACTTTCAAAGCTGTATTCCTTGATACCGCTTGCAAAGAACGCGCTGTCACCGATGGTATTGACGCTGTACGGCAATACGACGTGATGGAGTGCGCCGTCCTTTAAGCCGTAGAACGCATACGCCTGTACGCGGAGCGTGCCTTCCAAAATGACGTACTCGCCTTCCGTCGCCGTCTTACCAGCGGGATAGCACAGCAGTTCGTATTCGCCTGCGTCCTTATCGACGTAGCGATACAACACACCGTCTTTTGCAAAGAAGTTTTGGTTGTTTTCCGCAACCGTAACCGCGGTAAGTTTCTTCGACGACGCGAATACGCCTTTACCGATTTTTTCAACGCTTACAGGCAACTCTACCGTCGCTTGCGAGCCGTTGTAGAACGCATAATCGGCAATGCTTACCACGTTGGGAAGGTTGACCTTCGTATACGTGCCGGACGCCCTGTTTTGCGTTGCAAACGCCATATAACCAATCGTCGTCGCGCTTTCCAAGTTAAGCACTTTAAGCGCCGTATTATAAAGCGCGTTGTCGCCGATTACGTTGACGTTTTCAAGGTTGATTTCCTGCAAGTTTCTACAATCGTAGAACGCGCCTTGTTCTATTTCCGTAACCGTGTCGGGAAGGACGATTTTCTTCAAATCGTTACAACCATAGAACGCGCCTTGACCTACCTTTTCCAAGGCATTGCCCAAAGCAACCGTCTTTATCGACGTTCTTGCGAAGGTGTAGTCGCCAATCGTCGTCGCGTTGTCGCCAAACGTTACTTTTTCAAGTGCGCTTGCACCGTAGAAGGTGTACGCGCCAAGTTTCTTCACGGAAGGCATCGTCGCTTCTTCCAACGCCTTACAGCCGTAGAACACGCCTTCGCCCATCGTTTCGATACCGTCGACGAGCGTGATTTCGCGAAGCGCAAGACAGTTTTCAAACGCACGCGAGCCGATTTCTTCTAAGCCGTCCCCCTTAAACGTTGCAAGTGCCGACGACGCAAACGCACCTGCGCCGAGTTTCGTCACGCTTTCAGGAAGGACGATTGCCGTAATAAAGCTGTTTCTAAATGCGTTTTCGGGAATTTCCGTAAGCGTAGCGCCAGCAAAATCAATTGCCGTCAACGTAGACGATTCAAACACACCTACGCCAAGCGCCGTCACACTGTCCGCGAGCACGATTTTATCAATCTTGCTGGACGCAAACGCATAATCGCCAAGTTTGGTTACGCCTTCGGGAACGACGAACGTGCCCGTCACGGAAGCGTTTACAAACAAGATTTGCGTCTTATCCGCATTGTAAATGACACCGTCTTGTTCTTTATATTTTTGAGAATCCGACGCAACCTTCAACGTAATGCCGTCAAAGGGAACGCCCGTAAGACGAATCGTTGCGAAATCGAAGGAATCGCCAACCGTCAAACTGGAAATTTCCGTGCCGGTGAACGCGTTTGCGCCAAGCACTTCCAAACCGCCGACGGATGCAATCGTTTTCAGCGAAGAGCCTGCAAACGCTCTTTCGCCGATAACGCGAATCGTTTCCGTGCCGAAATTGAAATTGAAGTTTCCGCGAAGGTTCGTTCCGCAATTTTCAAACGCGTGCGCGCCGATTTCAAATTCAAACGCTTGACCTTCGGGGGATTTCAGCGTAACGCCTGCAAGGTTGGTACAACCTGCAAACGCGTAGTTGCCGATTTTCGACGAGTATATCGTGATTTCGTTTCTAAGCGCAGTACAGCCGTAGAACATATACGCACCGATGGACGTAAACTGACCGGTGGTTACCGTTTGGAGCTTGGTACCGCCTGCAAATACGTGCGTACCGCTCATATGCAATCCAGTCAAATCAGCGCTCGTCAACGCCGTACCGGCAAACGCTCTGTCGTGCATCGTACCGATGCTGGGCATATCCACGACTTCGGCAAGTTTAGGACAAGCGCCGAAACAGTCGCCTGCAACCGTTACCGTCTTCGTATTGCTGAAATCCACCTTACGCAGGTTTTTACAGCCGTAGAACGCGTATTCGTAAATCATTGCAACGTCCGCGTCGGCAATATCCTGCTTGTTCATCGAAACGAAGTATACTTCTTCCAGCGCGGTACAGTTCATAAAGGCGTACGCCCTAATGTCCATAACCGACGAAGGAATAATAATCTTTTTGACGTTGTTGTTATCTTCAAACGCATTTTCACCGATATACATAATGTTCATATCGGTAGGAATCTTCAAGATATCCGTCGACTGCGTACAAACCTTCTTACAGTCGGGACAGCAGTTTTGCGCGTCTTCCACACTCACGAGTTCGCTTTGCGTATACGCTTCACCACAATCGGGGCAAACCCAAGCGTTGTAGCCTACGCCGTTATAACGCATCAGCGTGTAGTTGCTGACGGTAAATTCGTTTTGCACCTTCAAGATAACGTTGGTGGAATACAAGGTCGATTCCCAAACGTCTTCGCCGTTGACAACCTTCTTTTGTTCGAGTTTCGCCGAAATAATCGCCGTACCCTTTTTCAACGTCTTGACGTTGCCGTTTGCGTCCACCGTAGCCACCGCCTCGTTGGACGACGACCAAACGATACGAAGGTCTGTCATCGGATGATACCAAGGGTCGGAAACGATGTCCATCTTAAACTCTTTACCAGCGCTAACGGGGACTTGCCCTGCCGCCTTCACAAGCGCGTCTTCGTTCGTCTTAATCACGCCGAAGGAAATGGAAGGTACGCTGGCAAGCGACGCGCTTACCTTATCGGAAACGGTTACGTTGATGGTGTACGTCGTCCCCTTACGGTTGCTGACGAAAATTCTCGTCGAGCCTTCGCTGATACCGACGATTTCGCCGTTCTTTACCGCTGCAATCGAAGGATTTGCCGACGTCCATTGGAAGTTGGACTTATCCGCACTGCCCGTATATGCGTCGCCGTAAACAAGCGAAACCTTATGCGTTTGATAGCGTTCGAGTTTCAAGGATTCTTCGCCGATACCCAAACCAAAGTCTTTGCCTTCGGGAAGAATATCCGCGTTGGCGTTGTTGATATTCAATAGATACAAACAGTTGTTGAGCGCGTAGTCGTCAAACTGCACGTACAACTGGTTGCCGTACTGTTCGTAGATGTCCGTAATTTCAATGGAAACGGTTGTCGTGCCGTTTTCCACCGCGTTTCTTACGGGCGTTAAGTATTCGGTTGCAAGTTGCAACACGACGTCGCCGTTCGATTTTACCTTCGGATAGCAAAGCATCATCGATTGCGCGTAGTGGTTGTCGTAAACGTCTACGTCCAAATAAATACGTTGTTTCTTTTGGTTGTTTTCTTCGTAGGTGTAATAACGTACGCGTGCGTCTTCCAGCATCGGCGCTTCGTAGTCGACGGTAAACGAGAATTCAAACGTATCCAAGCAGTTGGTTACGTCTTCGATGGCTTCCGTCGTCGGGTCGTCTTGGAATACGCCGTACATCAATTCACCCGTTGCAGGGTCAATCTTGTCGGGGTCGTTCATATAGAACTCGAATTCCATTTTATACGTGCCGTTTGCCACCAAGCCGTTTTCTTCCGCGCCGAGTTCGAGTTTTACGTTGGCAGGTACGGCCGCACCGCCACCCGAATACGCCTTGGATACACGGTTAATCGAGTCGGTCAAAACCAGCTCTCCCGTTTCCACGTCGTAGAGTTTATATTTCACGACACGCGCGTTTCTCAAAAGACCTGCATACACCGCCTTAACCTGCGTCGTCGTCAAGTAGTTTTCTACGTTGCCTTCGCCGTAGTAGTTGTTATAACGGGAAATTGCCGCGTGCTTTTCTTCCGAATACATCGGGTCGACGTCGTCAGGGAGAAGGTAGACGTAACCGCCCATAGGGATAACGTACTTTTCGTTGTAGTACGTTGCGTAAGGCATCGTAGCAAAGACGCTTGCCTTAATTTTGTCTTCGTCCAAGATAGACGCGTCCTTTTCGCAATCTGCAACTTCGTACGCCGAATAGTCGAGCATTTCCGACGTTTCCCAGTCGCCGTAGAAACCAAGGAAAGGCACGGAAAGGTCGCATTGACCGTCCGTATTAGAAGAAAGTTTCAAGAAACCTTCTACGTACATACCGTTTGCAAAGCTTGCGTCGATATATTCTTTTTCCGCGTCGGACAACGTCAACGTAACGCTAAACTGCGCCGTTGCGCCTGCCGCAACGCTGACTTTGCCGTCTTCTACCGCGTTGCCGTTCATCGTCCAAACCGCCTTCGCGTCGTTAAGCATATGCGCCTGTTCGCTTACCGTCAGCTTATCGCTGGAAAGCGTTTCCGTCATTGCAACGTGGCTTACGGTAAATGCAAGTGCTTCCGCACCGAAGTTGGTGATGTTAAACGCAAGCACGTATTCGCCCGTTCTTTCGTGGTCGTCGCCCACTTCAATCTTCGGTCTATAATCGCTTTCTTCTACGTCCGTCCAAAGGTACGCGCCCGTACCGCCAACGACGTTTTCAAGTTTCGCAACGCCCGCGCCCTGTTTACGGGGCGAGTAGGGAAGATTGTCTTGGTCGTACACAGTACCAGCCGTACTCATCGTAAGTTGCATGGCAATACGGTTGATTGCAACCGCTTCCGAGCAGTCGTACGCCTGCATAATTCTTTCCACTTCGCTTGCCATATCTTTTCTGATATAGCTTCTTACAACCGCCATAAAGCCCGCCATATTCGGCGACGCCATCGACGTACCGCTTTGTTCGCCGTAACCGCCGGGGACGGTAGACGTAATTTCACCGCCGTGCGCCGTGATTTCCGGCTTAATCTTTAAGTCGTGCGTAGGACCCCAAGACGAGAATTCACTCATGAAAGGCCCTGCCTGGTATTCGGCGTCTAACTTGATTTTACCTACGTAACGTTTTGCGCCCGAAACCAACGCGTTACCTGCGTTCATACTAACCGAAACGGCGGGTATGGGGTTTTCGATTTCGCCCAAGTTCATACGAATTATACCGGCAACGTTGTTGTAAATAATCGCGCCGACTGCACCCATTTCCATTGCGATTTCCACTTTTTCTTGGAAACTTGTGTCGCCACGCTTGATGACGGCGATTCTGCCCGTGCTTACGCCGTTTTTGTCTTTCAAAAGTCCTTTAATCGTGGACGTATAGTCCGCCGCGTGCCCTACACCGGGAACGAGAACGTATTCAAATTCCGTTTTACCGCCTGCCGTTAAACCTTTTACAAAGTCGAAGGGGTTGCCGTCGATGTCGCGCGATTCTTCGTAGAATACGTACGATTCATAGTCCGTGCCTTCGTTTGCGATGGCATAGCTTGCCTTTTGACCGTTGATACTTGCAACGGAGAGCGCCGACGCGTACGTCGAAGGCGAACCAACGGTAGACGAGTCGGGGTTCACGGCAAGGTTCGTACCGTACACACCGCCGTAACCAGAGCTGTAATCGTTACTTGCCGCGCAAACCAAGCTGATACCGGCTTCGGTAATGCTTTCGTAAACCTTGTTCAGCATATCCCCTTCGCTGTCGCCGTCGTCCGTGGTCGTGAAACCGCAGGACGTACCAAGGGACATATTAATAACGTCAACGCCGAGCTTAACGCAGTCTTCAAGCGCCGCAACGATGTCCGGAGAAACCGCACCGCCCAAATCCTTATCGTTAAGGTCGTCGGTGAATACTTTACAAATGACGAGCTGTGCATCGGGAACTACGCCCTTGAACGTTTCGTTGATATGTACGCCGTCTTTATCCGTATAACCGCTTTCGTCGTAACCGCCGATGATACCTGCAACGTGCGTACCGTGGTTGGAATAGGAAGGATAAACGTCCGCGTCGTCGTCCGCGTAATCGTATGCAAACGGTACTTTTTCGTTGACGTATACGTCGGATACTTCAAGCGAGCCAGAACGTCCTTCCGACGCCAAATCCTGCGTGGCAATTTTCGCCTTTACGTCGTCCTTGCTCCACGCAACGTCCACGCCTTCCGTTTGGAAACCTTGGAAGGCAGGGTGCGTATAGTCTAAACCCGTATCCAAAATCGCGACGACTGCGCCTGCGCCGTAGTCTTCCACAAACGCGGAAGAATCGTAAATACCCGTCGCGTAAACGTCCGTTTCGTTGGTAACGACTTTTTTGCCGTCCGTCGTCGTTTCTACCGTTTCAGGCTCTGCAAAAGCCGTCGTGATTACCACGCTATCTACGCCCTTCATCTGCTTGATTTGTGAAACGTATTTCGTGTCGATTTCAATGGCAACCGCGTTCAAAACGGTGTCATACGCGCGCTCGAACGTGTAGGGAATCCCTTTCTTTTTCAACGCTTTCAAAAACGATTCTTGTTCGGATTCAATTTCGCTCGCCCTTCTTTCCCCCGAGAACGACGCGCTGTATTCGTTGACGTCTTGGTTGCCCGCCGCGTCCATCATAGAATCGCCTTTCAAGGTAACCATAACCGTACGCGTTTCGTACTTAGGCGCAACGTCTTCGTTTTTCAAGACGCTGGAATTTAAGTTGCTTTCCACGATTTTAGACGTGTCAAACTGCCCCGTAACGTTCTTGAACTGAACGTTCGAGGTCGTTGTAAGTCCGTTTTTGCCAAGCGACGTGTCCGCACTTAAACTGATGACGCGTTCTGCAATCAGCGACGAGCTCATAAGAAGTGCCAAAGCTCCGCAAATTACACGTTTGATAGATTTCTTCATATATCCTCCCGGGATGAATTTCAACCCTGTTGTTTATCGCAATAAGACATTGTTCCGACCTGCAAAAAGCGCGGATGTCTACACAATAACCCTATTATCCATTTTGTTTATTTTATCATTTTTTTCGTATCCTTGTCAAGACTTTTTATCCGCAAACCGCCTTCCTTATATAAATTTTTTAATTTTTTTTGCATGCGCGCGCGTATATACGCGCATACACGCGTTGGATTGTGAAAAAAATTAAAAATAAAATCGAATTTTGGCAAATTAAAGTTGACTTATACAAATAAAAGGTCTATAATTGTCGTTGGCAAATCACTATGGACGGTTTTATTATGAAAAATTTAAGCAACAAATGGACGCGCGCAGCGATTCCTGCGCTACTTCTCCACTGCTCCATCGGTACGGTCTACTGCTGGTCGTACTTGGAAGGCGCAATTGCACAAACGTTCATCGCAAACGGCATGGGCGTAAGCGCGTTGCCTTGGGCGTTCTCCCTTGCCATTTTCTTCCTTGGTATGAGCGCGGCTTTCCTTGGTAATTTCGTGGAAAAGAATATTCACCTTGCCAGCCTTCTTGCCACCTTCTGCTTTGCGTTTGGTATCGCAGGCACGGGTCTTGCAATTCGCTTACATAGCATGGCGCTCGTACTTATTTGCTACGGCGTACTTATGGGCGTTGGGCTTGGTCTTGGCTATCTCTCCCCCGTTAAAACGTTGATGCTTTGGTTCAAAGACAATAAGGGCTTGGCTACGGGCTTAGCGGTTGCAGGGTTCGGCGCGGCAAAAATTGCGTTTGCACCGATTATCACCGCGCTTTTGGGCGTATTCAGCGCAGAACACACTTTGTACGTCTTGGCAGGCACTTGGTTTGTGATGATGTTCATCGGACACTTGCTTTTGAAAAAGCCCGACGGCTGGCACGAACCGCACAACCCTATCACCGTCAAAGAATTTTTCGGGCGTTTCAAAATTTTTGCAGACCCGAAATTCATCGGGATTTGGCTTGTATTCTATTTGAACATTACCGCAGGTCTTGCTTTAATCCATTGCGAAAAAGAAATTTATGAAATTGTCGGTTTGGTAGGCGTTGCCTCCTTGCTTGGTACGGTAACGGGTTTCTTCAACGCAGCAGGCAGACTTGGCTACTCTGCGCTTGGCGACCGTATGAAGGATAGAAATACTATCTATAAAATTATTCTCGCAAGCGAGCTTATCCTTACGGCTGTTGCCGTTGCTACGGGTGCAATTAACAATAATATTACGGTAGTTTGTATCATCTTGCTCATCGTAGTCAACCTTGGCTACGGCGGCGGGTTTAGTAACCTTCCCACCCTTCTTTCGGACGTATACGGCATGGGCAGTATTTCTTCCCTGCACGGTATTGCGCTGTCCGCTTGGGCGTTTGCAGGCTTAACGGGCAACCAAGTTGCAAGCATCATCGTTGAAAAGACGGGCAGTTTCCAAAATATCCTTTTCTTCACGCTTGCCCTGTACGCAGTAGCAATCCTCGCCGATTTCCTGCTCATTCGCAACAAGAACGGTAAAAACGCTGCGCAATCGGAAACGGTTGCAAAGTAACGATTACCCGT
>JAZRDK010000006.1:0-6526 GCA_045660225.1 Candidatus Scatosoma sp. | reverse complement strand
TATGATTTTGCCTATTTATACGACGATTATTAAAATTGACAACAGTTATTTAGAAGCCGCGCGCGACCTTGGTGCGTCCGGCGCAAAAGCCTTCGTCAAAGTCGGAGGCCAAGCGGTCTTAGGAAGACAACTCCATGGAACAACTCCTTGGCTCACAGAACGACATGGCTACATCCGACTTTATGATTTTGCCTATTTATACGACGATTATTAAAATTGACAACAGTTATTTAGAAGCCGCGCGCGACCTTGGTGCGTCCGGCGCAAAAGCCTTCGTCAAAGTCACCCTTCCCCTTTCGAAAGCAGGCATTGCCAGCGGAATTTCTATGGTTTTCCTTCCTTCGATGACCAACTACGTCGTATCGAATTATCTCACCTTCCGAAACGTGAAAATTATCGGCAAGCTGATTGACGACTACTTTATGGGCGACCTTTGGCACGACGGCTCGTTTATCGCGCTTGTTCTTCTTTTGTTTATGTTCTTAGTAACCTGGCTTACGGGCGGTTTCAAAGCGGACGAAAAAACGGAAACAAGGGGGACGTCGTTATGGTAATCGCAAAAAGAATTTTAAAATGGTCGTTTATCGTGCTCGTCCTTTTGTTTATCTATTTCCCGATTATCTTCTTGACGGTAAACAGTTTTAACGCAAGCGATATGATTCAAACGGGTTGGACGGGTTTTAGTTTTGACCACTATGCCTATTTCTTCGACGCTAATAACGAGCCGTTGCAAGTCGTTTTGCAAACGATGGTGCTCGCACTCGTCGTTGCGTTTTTCTCGACGGTTTTGGGTACGGTGGGTGCAATCGGTATTTTCTATTCGAAAAAGCGTGCAAGCGGTGCGCTTTCCGCGATTAACCGCATCCCTGTCATCAACGCAGAAGTGGTAACTGCCATCTCGTTTGCGTTGTTCGTTTCCTTCTTTGCCATCGACAAATCGACGTATATACCGCTTGTCCTTGGACAAATGATTCTTTGTACCCCCTTCGTTTTGTTGTCGATTATGCCAAAACTCCGTCAAATGGACAACAATTTATACGAAGCTGCGCTCGATTTAGGCGCATCGCCGACGAAAGCGCTTTTCTCGGTCATTATTCCGCAAATTTTGCCTGGCATTATTGCAGGATTCTTGCTCGCTATTACGCTTTCGCTGGACGACTACGTCATTACGGCGTATACGAAGCCCGATTCCTTCAAAACCATCAGTACGCATATCTACGGTCTTGACAAAAACAACATCGTCGGACCGAAGATTAAAGCCGCATACTGGGCGTTTACCGCGATTATTTTCTTTATCATCGTGATTGCAGTTACCGTTGCAAACGTGGTATCCTATAAAAAAGCAAGGAGCAAAAAACAATGAAACGTAAACTTTCTATCGCGCTTTCCATTTGTATGCTTGCTTGCATCTTCCCCTTCGGCGCTTGCAAAAACGACGAATCGGAAAACGTCGACGACAACGACAACGTACTTCGCGTCGCCAGCTGGGACGAATATATCGACATGGGCGGTGAAGAAAGCTATGACCCGGAAAGCCGTCCTTTATACGAAGAATTTGAAGAGTGGTATTTAGACGTCTACGGCGAAGAAATCCACGTAGAATACATCGCTTTGCAAGACAATGAAACGATGTATAGCAAAATTAAAATGGGCGACAGGTACGACATTTTGTGCCCTTCCGAGTATATGATGATGAAAATGAAATCGGAAGATAGACTTGCGCCCTTTCCCCAAACGTTTTTCGACGCAAACGTAGAACATAATTACTATGCGCAAAACCTTTCGCCGTACATTAAGACGGTGTTTAATAACGGCGGTTGGACGGATTATATCGCAGGGTATATGTGGGGCACGACGGGATTCGTGTTCAATCCGAAAACGATTGCCGAAACGGAAGAAAAATCGCGCGAAATTATGCAAAGCTGGCATTGCTTGACCGCACCCGAGTGTTCAAGAAAAATCACCGCGAAAGACAACGTGCGCGACTCCTATTTTATGGGGCTGGGTATGTATTATGAAAGCGAACTTTTACAATTAAAAGCGCAGTTTGAGAAAGGCGACATCGACCTGAACACCTATAAAACGACGCTTTCACAAAAGATGAACGACACGTCTGTGGAAACGATGGCAGGCGCTAAGAAACACTTAGAAACCATGCGCACCAACCTGTACGGATTAGAAACGGACGAAGGCAAATTAGACGTCATTTCCGGGCGTTTGCAAGCGTCCTATCAATGGAGTGGCGACGCCGTAACCATTATTAACGAAGCGGAAGAAGAATCTGACCTTGCTTTGGAATATTCGATACCTGCCACGGCGTCAAATCTTTGGTTTGACGGTTGGGTAATGATGAAAGGCATCACCGACAAGAAACAAAAAGCCGCCCTTGCGTTTATCAATTTCCTTTCCCGTCCCGACAACGTAATCCGTAATATGTACTATATCGGTTATACAAGCTGTATCGGCGGTGAAGACGTCTTCTCGTATATCGAAGAAACGTACAGCGCAACGGACGAAGACACGGACGTTAGCGAATACAACCTTTCCTATTTCTTCGGCGATGATTACGCGCCCTTGACGGTGCCCACCAACCAAACGAAACGGCAACTGTTTGCACAATACCCCGACGAAAGCACGATTAACCGACTTGTCGTTATGAACTACTTCGACAAAGACGCCAACGAGCGTGCAAATCGTATGTGGAATAATATCAAATAAAAAATGGACGAGCGTGGACTGTTTAGCCACGCTCGTTTTTATGTATTACGTTTGACATAACGATAGAGTATTCTATCCGTCATGTCATAAAGTAAAAGCCGTAAACCCCATTATTCTCAAGGGATTTACGGCTTTTGTCGTCTATTTAGAAAGACCTAGTCTATCATACATAACAGCCCTTTCTTCGTCCGTATACGTCCACGTTTTATACAGGACGAAACAGCCAACCAGCACGCCTATTACAAGCGTTAACACAACCGTTGTCGTATCAAAAACGACACCTGCACCCAAGCCCTGCTTATCAAACAGCGTTCCGAAAAAATTGAACGCGCCATGCACAAACGACGGTAACAATATATTTTTTGTTTTGATAAAGCAAAAGCAAAACAGCCCGCCCGTCAACACGCTGTATCCGATTTGCAATAACACGGAAAAGCTAAAACCGTTGACGATATGCGATACGCCGAATAGAACGGAAGAAAGCACAAATGCAAGCATAAACCCCTTTCTATTGTTCGGCAAAAGCGTCAAAATAAGTGTGAATAGGATACCGCGGAAAACGATTTCTTCCAAGGTCGCGAATAAGAAAACGCGTATGACAAACAAAAGAATTTCTAAGACGCTCGTCCTTAGCAGTATCATTTCCCCATTAAAATAGGGACTAAAAGGAAAGTTGTTTACGGCAACGAGAAGACAAGGTAGTATATAAATCCAATTCTTGGGAGAACCAAAAAGACGGATAGACAGCTTCTTTACGACGCAACAAGCAAGAAATATCCCTAAAATCGCCTGCATGCAATTCAAAAGCATACGATTGATAAACTCGTCGTCCGTAAAAGCAATCGAAGCCCACTCTAACACGAGAAATACGGCGCAAAACAAAAGGATTACGGCGATTTCTATCATTTTTCGGATACTCACTCGATTGAACAATTTCTTCACCGAATTCCCCCTTTTTTTCTGTTTATATCAGTATTATATCACACCAAAAAGAAAAACGCAAGGCGTGAAAAAAAGAAAACAGCTTATTCCAAAGAATAAGCTGTTTTTTGGTCAATTCAACCTGAAATTATTCGATAACTTTCGTAATCGTACCGGAACCAACCGTTCTACCACCTTCACGGATAGCGAAACGAAGACCAGTTTCGATTGCAACGGGCTTAATAAGCTCAACAATCATCGACGTGTTGTCGCCAGGCATAACCATTTCTACGCCTTCGGGAAGGTTAATCTTACCCGTAACGTCCGTCGTACGTACGAAGAATTGAGGTCTGTAGTTGTTGAAGAATGCGGTGTGACGACCACCTTCGTCCTTCTTCAATACGTAAACCTGAGCTTCGAACTTCGTACCAGTCTTAATCGAACCGGGCTTAGCGATAACTTGACCCTTTTGGATACCCGTTCTGTCGATACCACGAAGAAGCGCACCAACGTTGTCACCAGCGCAAGCTTCATCAAGGAGCTTGTGGAACATTTCAAGACCGGTGATGGTCGTGGAGATGGGCTTTTCAACAAGACCTACGATTTCTGCAGGTTCGCCAACTTTAGCAACACCTCTTTCGATTCTACCAGTAGCAACCGTACCACGACCAGTGATGGTGAATACGTCTTCTACAGGAAGAAGGAAAGGCTTTTCAGAGTCACGTGCAGGCGTAGGGATGTAGCTGTCAACAGCATCCATGAGTTCAAGGATGGGAGCAACTGCAGGGTTAGCCATGATTTCATCAGCGGAAGCGTCGGAGCTTGCAACTTCAAGCGCTTTCAAAGCCGAACCACGGATAACGGGGATGTCGTCGCCGGGGAATTCGTACTGGGAAAGAAGGTCACGAACGTCCATTTCAACGAGTTCGAGAAGTTCTTCGTCGTCAACAAGGTCGGTCTTGTTCATGAATACGATAAGGTAAGGAACGCCTACCTGACGAGCAAGAAGGATGTGCTCACGAGTCTGGGGCATGGGACCATCCGTAGCAGCAACTACAAGGATAGCGCCGTCCATCTGTGCAGCACCGGTAATCATGTTCTTAACGTAGTCAGCGTGACCAGGGCAGTCAACGTGCGCGTAGTGACGTGCATCCGTCTGATATTCTACGTGAGCGGTGTTAATTGTAATACCACGTGCTCTTTCTTCGGGTGCTTTATCGATTTCATCGTATCTCATCTTTTGAGCACCACCGCGTGCAGCCATAACCATCGTGATAGCTGCGGTCAAAGTCGTCTTACCGTGGTCAACGTGGCCAATCGTACCGATGTTAACGTGCGGTTTACTTCTGTCAAATTTAGCTTTAGCCATAATAATCCTCCGATTTTCTATAAATATTTTTTATTTTTCAAATGATAACCTATCCGAATCGGACGCAGCTACCTATCATTTTTCAATGATTTTCATGGTACAACCATCAATCCAACTTTTGGACAATCTAATTATACCTTAAATTTCATAAATTATCAATCGTTTGAAAGGTCTTTTTTCAAAATTCTTTGATAATTTTTAGCTCCCCCCGCCTTTTTTAGGCGGGGAAGCCGTTATTAGTCTTTCTTACCGCGTTTTTCAACGATTTCCTTGGAAATGCTGGAAGGAACTTCGCTGTAGTGGTCGAACTGCATAGTGAACTGACCACGACCCTGCGTTCTCGAACGGAGTTCGGTTGCATAACCAAACATTTCGGAAAGAGGGATTTCAGCGTCGATAATCTTCGCGCCGTTTCTGTCGTCTGTACCAAGAATCGTACCACGACGACCGGATACGTTACCCATAAGGTCGCCGAAGTAATCTTCAGGGGTGATGATTTGAACTTTCATAATCGGTTCAAGGAGTACGGGACTAGCCTTTTCCAAACCGTTCTTAAAGCCCATCGAACCAGCGATTTTGAACGCCATTTCGGACGAGTCGACTTCGTGGTACGAACCATCGTATACGACAACCTTGAAGTCTACGATTTCATAGCCTGCAAGGTAACCGTTCTTCGCAGCTTCCTGAATACCCTTGTCGATTGCGGGGATATATTCCTTAGGAATCGAACCGCCAACCGTTTCGTCTTCGAACGCATAGCCAGCGCCGGGTTCTTGAGGAATAAGGCGAAGTTTACAGTGACCGTACTGACCTTTACCACCCGACT
Organism: Candidatus Scatosoma sp.; assembly: GCA_045660225.1. Classification (GTDB taxonomy): domain Bacteria; phylum Bacillota; class Clostridia; order Christensenellales; family Borkfalkiaceae; genus Scatosoma. The sequence goes on along the minus strand of JAZRDK010000006.1, from coordinate 692 downwards.
GACGCTTGTACATACCTTCTGCTTCCACTTCTTTGCGGAACGTTTCTCTGTATGCAACTTGGGGAGCACCAACGTTTGCTTCGACTTTGAATTCTCTCAAAAGTCTGTCAACGATAATGTCAAGGTGCAATTCGCCCATACCTGCGATAATCGTCTGACCCGTTTCCTGGTCGGTGTACGTCTTAAACGTAGGGTCTTCTTCCGCAAGTTTGATAAGCGCCATCGTCATCTTTTCCTGACCTGCCTTCGTCTTGGGTTCAAGCGAAAGCTGAATAACGGGTTCAGGGAATACCATCTTTTCAAGGATGATGGGGTGCTTTTCATCACAAAGCGTGTCACCCGTGGTCGTATATTTCAAACCAACGATTGCACAGATGTCACCCGAGCAAATTTCGGGAATATCCTTTCTTTCGTTTGCGTGCATTTGCACCAAACGGCCAACTCTTTCCTTCTTTTCCTTCGTGGAGTTATACACGTAGGAACCTGCGGGAAGAACGCCCGAGTATGCACGGAAATATGCAAGCGAGCCAACGAACGGGTCGGTTGCAATTTTGAACGCAAGACCGGAGAAAGGTTCGTCGTCAGCAGTTCTTCTAATTTCTTCTTCGTCCGTATCGGGGTTTACACCCTTAACGCTTGCAACGTCCAAGGGGCTGGGAAGGAATTTGATAACTGCGTCGAGAAGGAACTGA
>JAZRDK010000005.1:0-2495 GCA_045660225.1 Candidatus Scatosoma sp. | reverse complement strand
CGGAAAGGAAGGGGGCAGGTATTCAGTTGCCGACGGAAAACCTGGACGGGTATGCCCTGATGGTGCTTGGGCGATATTATGAAATTCGTCTAACGCCGTCGGACAAAATTACCTTTTCCGACGACGGAAAACTCCTGTTCGTGCCCAAGAAAAACGCCAAAACGCGCCTTGTAAAATGGTTAAAGGAAAACGCGTTGCGTATTTTTGAGTCGGCGACGCAAAAAGCGGCGACGACGATGGGCACGACGTACGCGTCCGTTTCTGTTTCCACGGCGAAATCGCGCTGGGGCTCGTGTACGGGCGATAATAAAATTCGCTTTAGCTTTCGGCTGTTATACGCGCCGAAAGAAGTCGTCGAATACGTCGTTTTCCACGAACTCGCGCATACGCGCCACAAAAACCACTCGGCTTTGTTTTGGTCGGAAGTCAAAAAATACGTACCCGATTACAAGCAAAAACGCGCGTGGTTGAAGACGCACTCCGCGCTTATGGAAATTTTCTAAGTTTCCGCGCGTTTAGAAAGGGCGCAGTTTAGGTATAAATAGACAAGAAATTTTTTTCGAAAGAGGAACTATGTTAGAACTGAAAAACGTCAGCTACCGTGTCAAGGACGAGCTGGGCGAAAAGGAAATATTAAAAGACGTCAGCCTGACTTTAACGGAACGTTTCGTTGCGTTTACAGGCCCGAACGGTGGTGGTAAATCGACGCTCGCTAAAGTGATTGCAGGGATTTTGCGCCCCACGGCAGGCAAAATCTATTTCGACGGCGAAGACATCACCGATTTGTCTGTAACCGAGCGCGCGAAAAAGGGCATTTCCTACGCTTTTCAACAACCCGTCCGCTTTAAGGGACTGACCGTCCGCGACTTAATCAATATCGCCGCAGGCAAACCGTTGAAGGTTTCCGACGCCTGCGCGTACTTATCCGAAGTCGGTATGTGCGCGCGCGATTATATCGACCGCGAAGTCAATGCGTCCCTTTCCGGGGGCGAGTTAAAGCGTATCGAAATTGCGACGATTCTCGCGCGTTCGACCAAGCTTTCCGTCTTTGACGAGCCGGAGGCAGGCATCGACCTTTGGAGCTTTGGCAATCTTATCAAAGTCTTCGAAAAGATGTACGAAAAGACGCAGGGGAGCATTTTGATTATTTCGCACCAAGAAAGGATTTTGAACATAGCCGACAAAATCGTCGTCATTGCGGACGGCAGGGTGAAAAACGTCGGCGAAAAGAAGGAAATTCTTCCCGATATTCTCGGCACGGAAGCGTGCAAAAGATTGACGGAAAACTTATAAAGGAAGGGGGCAGGTATGGATTTAATTCAAAAAGATATGCTTCTTAAAATTGCCGACTTGCACTCTGTTCCCTCCGGAGCGTACAATATCCGTGGCGATGGCAAAACGGTGGAAAGGAACTCGACGGCAAACGTCGAAATCGTCACGAAAAAAGACGGTAAAGAAGGTATTGACATCGTCATAAAACCGGGCACGAAAAACGAAAGCGTGCATATCCCCGTCATCATCAGCAAGGCAGGACACCAGGAAGTCGTTTTCAACGATTTCTACGTCGGCGAAGGCGCGGACGTCGTCATCGTCGCCGGTTGCGGAATCCATAACTGCGGTGGTGTAGACACGACGTCTAAACACGACGGCGAACACACCTTCTACGTCGGCAAAAACGCGCGCGTGAAATACGTCGAAAAACACTACGGCGAAGGGGACGGCAACGGCAAAAACGTCATGAACCCTACCACAGTCGTGTACTTAGACGAAGGCGCGTATATGGAAATGGAAACCACGCAAATCAAGGGTATCGACTCGTCCAAGCGTGTAACGAAGGCGGAAATCAAAGCCGGCGCAAACTTTATCGTCAAAGAAAAATTATACACGCACGGCAACCAAGTCGTCGACACCGATTTCGTCATCGATATGAACGGCGATGGCTGTAGCGCGGACGTTATGTCCCGTTCCGTCGCGTCGGAAAACTCTATCCAGCGTTTCGTGTCCACGATGAACGGCAACGCGCCCTGCCACGGGCATACCGAGTGCGACGCCATCATTATGGACAACGCCTCCGTTACCGCCGCGCCTTGCCTTTCGGCAAACAACGTCGACGCGGAATTAATTCACGAAGCCGCCATCGGCAAAATCGCCGGCGAACAGTTGATTAAACTTATGACGTTGGGACTTACGGAGAAAGAGGCGGAGGAGCAGATTATAAAGGGCTTCTTACACTAAAAAACGAAGAAACCGCGTCGAAATACCACGTCAAACCTTGCGTTTTGCTCGCTCGTTTACGCCAAGTAAACTCCCGTCGCAAAGCCACGGTTTTCCTTGTCTTTCTCGCGTCTTGCTTCGTTTTTCCCAAGCAATAAAGCGAAAAGAAAGCGTAAATACCGCGTCAAACCTTGCGTTTTGCTCGCTCGTTTACGCCAAGTAAACTCCCGTCGCAAAGCCACGGTTTTCCTTGTCTTTCTCGCGTCTTGCTTCGTTTTTCG
>JAZRDK010000004.1:0-18681 GCA_045660225.1 Candidatus Scatosoma sp. | reverse complement strand
CAAGTACGAAATGGCAATGCACAAGAAAACCTTAAAGGACAACGGCACGAAAGTGATTTCCGCTACCGAATTTATACCCGATACACCCGAAGGCATTATCTTTGAATCTATGCTTGAGGGTTATGCGGAATACTATTCGGCGGAGCTTTCGCAAAAAGTACGGCGCGGAATCCACGAAAGCCGTTTGAAAGGCAACCTTACAGGCGGTCGTGTGTTATACGGCTATAAGAACGTAAACAAGAAAGCCGTTATCAATGAGGAACAGGCAGAGGTCGTGAGATATATCTTTGAAGAATACTCCAAAGGAGTGTACGTTAAAGATATTATTGCAAGCCTTACGCGAAAAGGTATTTACTACAACGGAAAGCCCTTTTGCAGAACGACCGTTTATAAAATTTTAGGAAACGAAAGATATTCGGGAATCTATCGCCGTGGCGAACAGGTTTTCGAGAATACCTTTCCAAGAATCGTACCACAAGAAATTTTTGATAAAGTTAAAGGAAAAATTGATATGAATAAATATGGTAAAACAAGTGTAAAACAGGAATACTTATTAAAAGGCAAATTGAAATGCGGATATTGCGGATTATCTATGAACGCAGAAAACGGAACGTCGAGAAACGGCGAGCGCAAATATTACTACAAATGTTGGGGAAGAAAACACGGTACGAAATGTAAAAAAGAAGCTATCCAAAAGGATTTACTGGAAACGATTATTTTAGATGAAATCACGGCGCAGCTTAACGACAAAAATAATATCAACGTAGTCGTGCAAGGTTTAATGGCTTTACAGGAAAAGTTAAACCGAGAAAACACGGCTTTGAGCAATCTTTTACAAACGAAACGGCAAGTCGATACGGCGTTGCAAAATATTATGAACGCTATTGAAAACGGTATCTTCTCTAATACGACCAATAAGCGGTTGCACGATTTAGAAGAACAGCAAGCCAATCTTGAAAAAGAAATCTTAATCGAAAAAAGCAAAACAGCGATTGTATTATCCGAAAAGGAAATCCGAGAATTTTACGAACAAGCATTAAGACTTGACCCTCAAATGCTTATCAATTATCTCGTGAAAGAGATTTTGGTATATGATGATGAAATCGTCATTAAATACAACACCCCAACAACGATTAGTCCTGACGAAAGTCAGGGCTTTTCTTTTTACCATAAAACGCTGAATTTTGCGTATAAAGTTCGTCAAAGACGAGATATGAAGAAATTTGAAATCAAAGTAGAAATTCGTATATAACAGCCAACGATAAAACGGCTATTTATTCCACGGTACTCTTGACAAGAGCCTCTTAGGAACGTGGTTGTAAGGCAATACCGCCAAGCACCACAGCCCCAAGGGGCTTTTTTCTTGCCGTGGCAAATAGCCTACCACATTCCTTTCTCTTGTCAAGAGTCTTTCGCGGCATAAAACGCCGTTTTTAGCGTGATTTCATATAGGCAGGTATTTATTCAAGGCATAACAAAAAGCGTTTCCTTGCGATAAAGAAACGCCCTTAAAACGATTTTAATATTGCGTGTAAAAAAAGAGAAACCCAACCGCCACAAAGTGGTTCGATTTAGGTTTCTCTTGGTGGAGCTAAGCGGATTCGAACCGCTGGCCCCCTCGTTGCGAACGAGGCGCTCTACCAACTGAGCCATAACCCCTTAAGTGAGATTCATTATATACCTTTTTTTTCGCTTTGTCAATATTTTTTACGCAAAAATTACAAGAAAGTTTTTATTTTGGTCTTGCTTTTCCTTCCATTTTATAGTATAATAATACGGCGTATGAAAAACTGGTTATACAATCAAACCGTCGTTTTGACGGGCGCATCGGGCGGTATCGGCAAGGAATTGTGCTTAATTCTAATCCGACGCTATGGCGCGCGCGTCATCGGCATAGGTAGAAGTAAAGAAAAAATGCTTGCTTTGAAAACAGAGCTTGGCGAATTGTCCGACTCGTTTTCCTATCGTCTATTCGACGTAGGCGAAAAGAAAAACTGGCAAACGTTCAAAACCGAGCTGATGGAAGAAGGCGTAAAACCCGTACTTCTTATCAACAACGCAGGCGCGTTTCCCGTCTTCACAACCGTAGAAAAAACGCCTGTTGAAACGTACGAACGGTTGATGAAAACGAATTTCCACGCAACCGTGTACGCGGTAAACGCACTTTCGCCCTTGCTTTGTGCAAACGGAAAGTTTACCCCTGGCATCGTCAACGTGGCGTCGTCCGCGTCGCTTTGTTCGATTGTGGGTACGTCTGCGTACACCGCAACCAAGTGCGCCTTGAAAGGATTTAGCGAAGTTTTAAGCTTGGACGAAAAAGGCAAAAAATATATCGGCGTGGTATACCCTGGCACAACGGCAACCGACCTTTTTAGAAACGACGACAACACGAAAAACAGCGCGCTTGACAAAGTGGCGATGTCCGCGGAAAAGATGGCAAGAAAAATCGCCAAGCGCATTTTGAAACGCAAAAAGCGTTCGGTGGTAGGTTGGGACGCCAAACTGATGAATTTCACGGCAAAAATTATGCCGGTGAAAGGACCGCAATTGATACGTTCCGTGATGAAAAAATCGAAATCAAAGGTATTTTTAGACGTTTTTGAAAACCAAGACAAGGTGGATAAACCATGATTAAATTTGAAAAAATGAACAAACAAGAAATTTTCCTTTTCATTATGCTTGCCTTTTGTTCGGGCATGATGATAGGCATCGGCGCAACGGCGTTTTTGCTGGCGATTGGACTGCTTGGCGTGTGGGGACGGCTTATCGGCTCCGTACTCTTTTCCTTGGGTATGTTCAAAATTATCACCTACGAACTGCGATTGTACACAGGCATGGTGGCAGACTTGCCTGAAATCGGATTGAAAAATTCGTGGCGACTCGTCCTTTGCTTTTTGGGAAACGCTATCGGAATCCTGTTCATCGGCGTCCTGGTAAAATGCACGCCTATTTCCGAGCACGTAGTTAGAGAAGGCGCAAATATCGCCTTGACAAAGCTGGAATATCCCAACTGGGGTTTGTCCGCGTTCTGCTCTTCCCTGCTTTGCGGTGCATTGATTACGCCTGCGGTTTGGGCATCTCGCCACGCGCCGAAAAAGAGCTTATCTTCGACCCTGGGTGTCATCTTCCCCATTATCGTCTTCGTTTTTTGCGGATTTGACCACTCGGTTGCAAACCTTTTATATTTCTTTACCTTGGGCGAATTTTCCTGGCGCGTAATCGGTTACGTGCTCATTTGTTGCGTGGGGAATATGCTTGGCGGTATCATCCTTCCGCTGGTTGCGCTTTATCGAGAACACCACGTCGGCAAGGACGTAGATATGAACAAAATGTTATAAAAAGCCAACGAAAGAACGGCGTCCAAAAAGACGCCGTTCTTTTTATTTGTTACAGGTGAAATCGGTGGACTCCGTCGCGTTAGGTTTGCGCCCCACCGACGTGTTGTCCTGTCTTCGGTTGCGAAGTTCGGGCACGGGCGACGGTGCGATTTGATAACGATAATCCGCACCGCGACGACGAATAAACCCTTCAATGACGTTGTGCGACGGAACAACGTTTACGGACGGATTTACCGTGTTTTGCAGACGGAAAAACTCGTCGTCTTCGCAAAGGTCGCGAACGCGCACGTAATCTTCCTTCTTGGACGTATACTGCACCGTTTCGCCCAAAATTTTACGCACGTATTCCACATTTTCGTGCAGAGAAACGGGCGCGGGGAAATCCTGCGATTGAATCACTTCGTCCGCATCCTTTTTCTCGTATTTTTTCAGCAATTCTTCCGCCTTGTGCAAGTGCGCGATTTCGTAGTCAAGGTTTCGCTCCCAAAGCGCCTTAATGCACGGGTCGGTTTCCGTCTTATAACAAGACCAGTACAAATAACACTCGCAATACTCGTGCCAAAGCAACATTTCAAGCCACGTCGCGTTTGCGTCCATCAGCGATTCGTACTGCGTGACGTGTTCTTCTTCCACCATCGCGATTTCTTGGTATAAACGCCTGCCGATATCCGACGATGCAAAGTTGGTAACGTTCATATAATAATTCATCGTTTGTTGCTCCGCCGCCGTAATAATCATCGTCGAAAGCACCGTTTGCGTGTCCGATGTTTTGGCGTTGATGGCGCGTTTTACGTTATCCGTAGGGAAACGATGATGCGAAATCGTCGGTCTGCCCGGCATAATTTCCGTATACCTGCCCACAAGCCACTCTGCCGCAAGCCCCTGTTCCATTTCCAAAAGATTGGCATAACGGTATAAGTGGTCGAAATCTTCTAAAAGCGCAAAATCGAGCGCCGTTTTCACTGCACAGTCCATTTCCCTTTTCGCAAGCTCCGCCGTTAAATCGACGGCGAGTTGTTCGTAGGAAATCGTGTGTTCTAAAATGCTTTCGCCCTGTGGTTTCAAAAGTGAAATTTTTAATTGTTGCTGTTTTTCGATATACCTTGTCAAGGCAAGGTCACGGCGCAAGTCGTTGTCCGTAACGTGTCTTGCAAGCTGGTGTGAAAACCAGTTGGCTTCAAATTCCGTACCGTTCATTAAAATAATACGCGTTTTCGTGTACGGGTCAACGTCGCGCTTATCGTACGGCTTTGGGTAAAGCTCCTTCCAGTTTTCTATCGACTTTTCGATAGACATCGGTTTTTGCTTAAACGGGTTCATCGGCATTTCTCCTTTTTATTTTTATCACTACCACCAAAGTATGCCCGTTTGCGAAAAATTGTATACAAAAAAGACGGGGACAAGTATCCGCCGTCTTTTTTGTGTTGTTCGTTTATTATACCACGCCGTGCGCCATCATCGCTTCGGCAACCTTTTCAAAGCCTGCAATGTTTGCACCCATAACGTAGTTGCCTTCAAAGCCGTAACGTTTTGCCGCGCTGTCGATGTTGTGGTAAATATTGACCATAATCGTCTTCAACTTCGCGTCTACTTCTTCCGCCGACCAGTACAATCTACCCGAAGATTGCGCCATTTCCAACGCCGACGTAGCTACACCACCTGCGTTTGCCGCTTTTGCAGGCAAATACACGAGATTTTTCGCGTTTTGGAACACTTCAATTGCTTCCAAGGTCGAAGGCATATTTGCGCCTTCCGCAACGTATTTTACGCCGTTTTTCACAAGCATAGACGCGCTTTCACCGTCGATTTCGTTTTGCGTAGCGCAGGGCAAAGCAACGTCGCAAGGAATCGACCAAATGCCTTTACAACCTTCTACGTATTTCGCACCGGCAACGCGGTCAGCGTACACTTTGATACGCGCGCGTTCTACTTCCTTAATCTGCTTGATGACGTCAAGCTGGATGCCGTTGGGATCGTATACGTAGCCGTTGGAATCGTACATCGCCACAACCTTCGCGCCAAGTTCTTGCGCCTTTTGGCAAGCGTAAATCGCCACGTTACCGCTACCAGAAACAACCGTCGTCTTGCCTTCAAAGCTGTCGCCACGAAGTCGCATTGCTTCCGCCGTGATATACACCAAGCCGTAACCCGTCGCTTCCTTTCTAATCAGCGAGCCACCGTAGGAAAGTCCCCTGCCCGTCAACACGCCGACGTGTTCGTTGCAAATTCTCTTGTACTGACCGAAAAGATAGCCGACTTCACGCGCGCCTACGCCGATGTCGCCTGCAGGAACGTCCGTATCCGCGCCAACGTGGCGGTAAAGCTCCGTCATAAAGCTTTGGCAAAACGCCATAATTTCTCTGTCTGATTTACCCTTCGGGTCGAAGTCAGAACCACCCTTACCACCGCCGATAGGAAGGCTGGTAAGACTGTTTTTCAAGATTTGTTCAAGCCCCAAAAACTTGATGACGGAAAGGTTAACGGACGGGTGGAAACGAAGACCGCCTTTGTAAGGACCGATGGCGCTGTTAAACTGTACGCGATAACCCTTGTTTACGCGCGTCTTGCCGTTATCGTCTACCCAAGGCACACGGAACAAAATCGTGCGTTCGGGTTCAACGAAACGTTCTAACAAGCCCGCCGCCTCGTATTCAGGGTGCGCGTTGATGACGGGTTCTAACGTCAACAAAATTTCCGTTGCCGCCTGGTGAAATTCCTTTTCGCCAGGGTTTCTCGTCTTCAAATCTTCTAAAACTCTTTGTACGTAAGACATATCTATTTCTCCTAATTATTGATTTTTCTTGCCTGTGTATCAATCGAAATTTTTGATACTACAATATCTTATCATCTTTTTTTTCGTTTGGCAAGGGTTTTAAGCACCCTTTTCAAAGAATTTATAAAAAATATTCGTTTTTCTTTTAGCTATTACCGAAAAAATAAAAAATGTTTATGGTGGATATAAGCATTGATTATAATAAGATGGTGATTTTTTTGTGCGTTATACGAAAAACACGGTTTTTCTTGTAGAAAAAGTGCCTAAACGCCCGGCATTTCGTTGACATCGGCTTTTTGAATATGTTATAATCCCTATAATCATATTTTTCGATTAAACAAATGAGAGAAATCAAGAAAAAGGATTATAAAAATGTTCTTTGATTACGCTATACTTGTCTTATATGCTTTGGGTATGGTAGGCATTGCGGTATACACGCGTCACCGCTCGAAATCGGTCAACGATTTCTTGCTTGCAGGAAAAAAAGGATTAAACGGTTGGATGAGCGCGTTTGCGTACGGTACGACCTATTTCTCTGCCGTTATCTTCATCGGCTATGCAGGGAAATTCGGCGCGCAGTACGGCTTGGCGTCCGTATGGATTGGAATCGGCAACGCCGTTTTAGGCTCGCTGTTGGCGTGGTTGGTACTTGCAAAACGAACCAAGCGGATGACAAAGCGCTTGTCGGCAAAAACGATGCCCGAGTTTTTTGAAAAGCGTTATGGCAGTTCTTCGTTAAAGCTCGTTTCCGCCGTCGTTATTTTCCTGTTCTTAATCCCCTACTCGGCATCCGTTTACAACGGCTTAAGCTCGCTGTTTGGCATCGTGTTTGGTATCCCCGGTTGGGTGATTATGGTTGCGCTTGCGCTTCTTACCGCGTTGTATTTGTTCTTCGGCGGATATTTCGCAACGGCGCTTTCCGACTTTATCCAGGGTATCATTATGCTTGTCGGCGTGGGGGCAATGGTCGTTTGCTTTTTGAACTACGAAAGCGTCAACTGGGATTTAAGCGTACTTATATCCAGCGACGAGTTGGGTTGGTTTACCTTCTCCAGCTCGAACACGGGCTTATACGGAAACACCGTTTCCTTGCTTTCGTTGATTTTGTTGACGTCGTTCGGCGTTTGGGCTTTGCCTCAGACGGTACATAAATATTACGCCGTGCGCGACGACAAAGCCATCGTTCAAGGCACAATCGTAAGCACGTTGTTCGCTTTAATTATCGGCTTTGGCGCGTACTTTACGGGCGCGTTGTCCGCGTTCTTCCCCGAACTTGCAGGCGTTGGCTCGGACAATATTATCCCGAATATGATGAAAATCGTCATCCCCACGGGACTTATCGGCGTGATTGCCGTGCTTATCCTGTCGGCAAGTATGTCTACGCTTTCGTCCGTGTCGCTTGCATCCGCATCCGTTATCGCCGTCGATATTTACAAGGGCAAAATCGCGCCCGACGCGTCGGACAAACGTGTCAACTGGACGATGAAAACGTTGTGCTTGGTCTTCGTTACGATTTCCGTTGTTTTGGCGGTACTCAACGAAAAATTCAACGTTTCGGCTATTGCGTATTTGATGGGTTTGAGTTGGGGCGGTTTGGCAGGTTGCTTTATCGGGCCTTTCGTGCTTGGTTTGCTTTGGAAAAAAGCATCCAAACCGGCGGTTTGGTGTTCGATAATCGGCTCGCTTGTCTTGACGGTGGCGCTGATTTTCGTGTTCGGTTACGACCAAAACGGTTGGGTGTGCTCGTTTGAAACGGCGCTAAAATCAGGGGTGTCGTGCTCGCCGATGATAGGCGTTATTTGTATGGCGTATTCATTTGTAATCACGTTCGTCGTCAGTTTGTTTACCGCACCGCCTAAAGACGCGGTGATAGAAAACGCGTTCAACGGCGAAATTGCGGAATAAGGAGTTTTTATGATTTGGTCTAAAGAAGAAACGCTTTCAAGGCAAGAGATGGAAAAACTGCAACTTGAACGTTTGCAGGAAACGGTGGCACGGGTGTACGAGAAAGTCCCCTACTACCGCGCAAAAATGGACGAGAAAGGTGTAAAACCGCAAGATATTCAAACGCTTGCCGACCTTGCTAAACTTCCGTTTACGACGAAACAGGATATGCGCGACACCTATCCCTTTGGCTTGTTTGCCGTACCCAGGGACGAAATCGTACGTATCCACGCAAGCTCTGGCACGACGGGAAAACCGACAGTCGTTGGGTATACGCGCGGGGATTTGGACACGTGGACGGACTGCGTTTCGCGTATTGCGTGTATGGGCGGTGCAACAAGTAAAGACGTTTCGCAAATTTGCTTCGGCTACGGTATGTTTACGGGCGCGCTTGGGTTGCATTACGGGTTGGAAAACATCGGCTCGGCAATCGTGCCTTCGTCTACGGGCAATTCGGAAAAGCAGTTGATGTATATGAAGGATTTTAACACGACCTTGCTGGTTGCGACGCCGTCGTACGCCCTTCGTCTTGCCGAAGTTGCGCGTGAAATGGGCATTGACCCGAAGACGGATTTGGGTGTAAAAACGGCGCTTGTCGGCAGTGAATTGTTGACGGACGCGATGCGCGAAGAAATGCACTCGGCTTGGGGCAAGGACGTGAATATTACCTCCAACTACGGCATGAGCGAGTTGATGGGACCTGGCGTTTCGGGCGAGTGTTTAGAACATTGCGGTATGCACATCAACGAAGATTATTTCTTACCTGAAATTATCGACAGTGAAACGGGCGAAGTGTTGCCGGCTGGCGAAAAAGGCGAGTTGGTTATTACCTGCATTAAGAAGGAAGGTTTGCCCCTTATTCGGTATAGGACGAAAGACGTTACGCGTCTTTTCTACGAGCCATGCGCCTGCGGAAGAACGACCTGCCGTATGGAAAACTTGTCGGGTAGAAGCGACGATATGTTGAAGATTCGTGGGGTCAACGTGTTCCCCGGACAAATCGAAGAAGTCGTGCTTTCCGTGGAAGAACTTGGTCCGCACTACGAGATTATCGTCGAGCGCGAAGGGTATACGGATAAGTTGACCGTACGCGTGGAATTGAACAAGGAAACGGACTCGTTCGCGGAATTGCAACGCATTGAGAAGGTGACGAGAAATAAACTGAAAGTCGTCCTTGGTTTGGACGCAAAAATCCGTTTGGAATCCCCCAACACCTTACAACGTTTCGAGGGGAAAGCAAAGCGTATTAAAGATTTGAGAACTGTGAAGGAGGAAAGAAAATGACGAAACAAATTTCCGTGTTTATAGAAAATAGAAAAGGCCGTCTTGGTGAAATCCTGGACGTCTTGAAGTCGAACGGCGTCAATATCGTTTCTCTCAGTTTATCGGATACGGCGGAATACGGTTTGCTTCGTATCATTGCCGACAAACCTAAGGCTGGCAAAGACGCCTTGTCCGAGGCAGGGTTTTCGTGTATGTTGACGGACGTGTTTATTCTCAACGTTCCGCACACCCCTGGGAGTTTGCAAACGATTTTGCGCGTGATTTCCGATGAAGAACTCAGCGTAGAATATATGTACGGACTGTCGTTTGGGGGCGACGAGGCATCGATTGTCGTGAAAACGTCTGACAAGGAAAAGGCGGAACAAGTGTTCAAACGCCACGACATCAAAACGTTAGACGGCGACGCGTTTATGGACGCTTAACACAAAGAAAAACCGCGCAGGTGTAAAAACCTGCGCGGTTTATTTTATCCGCGGTTTCCGCGTGTTTTGTTGTATCCGTTTGCAAACGCGCCGTACGCTTCAATGGCGCTTCGCTCCAACTCGTTCAAGGAAGCGTATCCGCTCTCTTCCAAGGCAAACGTGGTGATGGTAAACGCGTCGCCGTACTTATAATCGGCGTACACGTCGCCGTTGCCCTTGCCCGTAAAGTGCGAATTGACACGGTCAAGAACACGTTGCCCCTGCCCGACGTAGTACATGTTCTTCGTTTGGTTATAAAGAACGTACACGCCTGCAAAATTTTGCGTCAATCCATAGCTCGCCTTTCCGTTTTTGCCAAGCCCTTCCTTGCGTACGCGGAAAAATTCTTCGGGCGTCATTTCCGACGCTCCGTTTTGCATCCTTTTTAGTTTTAATTTCACGTTTCTACGTCTATGGCATACGTATATAAACCAACACACCATAAACAAGACGTAGAGCGCAATCACCGAATAAACGACTTCCATATTAAAAAATGTTCCACTCTAAAGGTTGGATAAAAAACTCTAAAACTCTTTTGCACGCAAAGCGATTGTTTTCTGCTTGGCAGAGAAAGTTTGCCGACGCTTTCGTTAGGTATCATACAATCCTATCCGCCAAAACACGGCTTTATCATAGCATATTACGCTTTTTTTTGCAATAAAATACGAGGCAATCGCAAGAATTCCCTAAAGAGAATATTTTTTGCATCATAGAAACCACGATTAGACGTTATGGGCAGGGACTACAATGTGAACCCCCTACCTAATTTTAGGGGATGCGTTGAATTCTTGCTTCCATCACGCCTTGACACGTGTGTAATCCGCAAAACGGAATGCAATCCATGCGGTAGAATTGTATGACATCAAGCCTAAAACGACATACGCTTATGGCAAAGTCATACACGACAAGCCGTGATTACACACCACGTCGCGGTTACACACCACGCCTTTCGGTTTGAATAAAAATCGACAAGTCCGTTATCGGAGCTTGTCGATTTTTTGGTACTCCCACCGGGAATCGAACCCAGAACTAGCCCTTAGGAGGGGCTTGTTATATCCATTTAACTATGGAAGCAATTAACTTTCTCTAACGACTTTATTATACGCCCTTTTTACGAAAAAATCAATCGTTTTTCACGAGATTTTTTCTTTTGCCTGCAATTTATCGCACCTTTCAAACAAGAAAAAACGCGGTTTTCTAACACCGCGTTTTGTCTTTAATCCAGCTTAACTTTCGCATGACTACCGCCACTCGTTTGCTTGGTCACGACGATTTTTTTGTCGATTTTATTTTTCAATTCTTCCACGTGCGAAATAATCCCCACCAAGCGGTTCCCTTCCACCAAATCTTGCAAGGTAGCAATCGCAAGTTGTAAAGATTCTCCATCCAAAGACCCAAATCCTTCGTCCACAAACATCGTATCCAAACGCACTCCACCTGCCGAAGAGCGAATTTCGTCCGACAAACCAAGCGCCAACGCCAACGACGCCTTAAACTGTTCACCACCAGACAAAGAACTAACCGAACGCGTCGTCCCGTTGTAATGGTCTACAACGTCGATATCCAACCCGTACGCCGATTTATTGTTGTCGGCAACGGCGCGACGAATTAAGTCGTACTGACCGCCCGTCATTTTGTTCAAGCGCAAGTTTGCTCGGCGCAAAATCCTATCGAAATACCCCATTTGCACGTACGTTTCGAAGGCAATTTTTTCCTTCGCGCGCAGTTCACCGTTCGCCGTTTCAGACAACGCCTGCATCCAAACGTATTTTTCTTCCAACGCCCTTTGTTCACGCGCGATTTTCTCAACGTTTTGCAAACAATCCACGTTGGCTTGCAAACGTGCAACCACCGCCTCGTATTTGGACGTAACCGCCGCCTTTTCCGCGTTGCAGGCATCCCTTTTTTCTATCGTAGCCTGCAAATCGATTTTCTCGGATTTATCCAAAACCGACTTCAACGACGAAACTTCACCACCGAGTTTAACCAACGCGTCCTTTCTTTCTTCATACGCATCCTTGGCGTTTTGAAACGCCTTTTTCAAACCTTCCAAACGCGCCTTTAACCCCTGTAAAACGTCTTCCGCCTCGCGTTTTGTGGCGTATTTTAGTTTACCTTTCAACACCGTTGCCTGTTCTTGCTTTTGCTGTTTTTTTACCGCGTCCGCGCCAAGCGTTTTTTCAACGTTCACGATGCTTTCGCGCATCGTTTCCAACGCTTTTTCTTCCGAAGGAAGAAACTCGTCGATATTCGCCTTTGCCTTTTCGTTTTCTTTTTCCTTTTCAACCCGCGTTTGAAGGCTTGAAATTTCGTCGCTCAACTTCGTCCATTTCTGACGCACAGCTAAAAGTGCGTCTTCTTTTTCACCGTCCAAAACCGCCTGAACTTGCTTAGCAACGCGCCCTTCTAATTCGTCGACTTTACCCTTTTGTACGGCGCATTGATTGCTCTTTTCTTCGGCAATCTTACCCGCCTCTTCCGCCGTCTTTTTCGCCGTTTTCAACGCCGTTTCCGTCGGCACTTCGTCCTTGCTTGTTGCCGGATTTGGATGTTCTAACGCACCGCAAACGGGACAAGGCTGACCGCTTACAAGTCCGCTTGCCATAATCCCCGCCTGCCCGTCCAAGAAACGGCGATTGACGTCGTTGTATGCACTTGTACAACGGCTCGCTTCTTCGCTTGCTAAAAGGTATTCCTTTTGCAGGCGTTCTAAATCCGCCTTCATTTCCCCAAGCGCGCGCAATTCCTTGCCAAGCTCTTGCGTCTTTTGGCGTTCGTTTTCCAACTCCGCCTTTTCCGCCTCCGCCAAAGCGCGCCGTTTCCCAGCGTTTTCATACGCCTTAGACTTTGCCTTCAATTCTTCAATTCGCGCCGTTTTCTTCTCGAAATCCGCACCCAAACGCGCTTTTTGTTGTTCTTCCGCCTGTCCTTTTGTCGTCAAGGCGTTTATCTCTTCTTGTAAAGCGTCTAAAACGGCGTATTCCGGCAAAAGTCCTTCCAAGTTGATGATGGACTCGATTAGTTGTTTTTCTTCCGATTCTCGCCCCTTTTCACGCGCGTAAACGACTTCCGCATCATCCAACGCCGTTTTCACACGCGGAATTCGCGAAGATTTGCTTTCGTACTCGTTCAATGCCTTCTCGTATGCTTGCGCTTTACCAACGTCAGCGTTGATGCCTTCAAGCGTTTTGTCGATTTCCGATAATCGACCTACAAACGCCGAGCGCATTTCTTCGTCTTCCAAAAGCAACGTCTTCAAAAGCGTCGTCGTTTCTTCCATCGTCAACGCACCCGTGACCGCAAGACGGCTTTTTGCATAATGCTCGCTCGTTTCCGCGCACGAAATCCCACGCATAAACACGGAAAGGCTGTGTTTTGCCGTGTTGTATTCTTCCTTGACCTTGCCAAATTCTTCCTTGATTTTATTTTGGATTTTTTCAAATTTATGCGTCTTGAAAATCTCGCGGAAAATCTCCTTTCTTTCTTGCGTCCCGGAAAGCAAGACCTTTCTAAAATCCCCTTGCGCTATCATCGCAATCTGGAAAAATTGTTCTTTGTCTACACCGATAATTTGCGTAACCGCCGCGGTTACTTCCGACTTGCTTTTGTCGATAATCCTGCCGTCTGGAAGATGCAGTTCCGCTTTTGCAGGCTGTTTCGTCGTCCCTTCGCCACGCGTTTTTCGGCGCACGTATTCAGGACTTCTTCTCACTTTATACCGTTTCTCGTTGCAAATAAACTCTAATTCAACAAACGTTTCCGTCGTTTCGTCCGCGTATTTCGAACGGAGCATAAAATCTTTTCGAGCACTGCCACTGGGTGTATCGTACAAGGCGTACGCAATCGCGTCGAAAATCGAAGTTTTGCCTGCGCCCGTCGTGCCCGTAATCAAATATAACCCGTTTTCGCCAAGCGCGTTTAAATCCAGTTCTTCCCTGCCTGCGTACGGACCGAAGGCGGAAATAATCAGCTTTGTAGGTCTCATACTTCTTCTCCTTCTATCCCTTCAATAAGCGTTTGCATATACTTAAACTGTGTTTCGCCCATCTCAGCGCCGTTTCTCGATGCATAAAATTCGGAAAACAGCGTAAACGCACTCTTTTGCTCCGTTTCACATGCAAGCGAAAGGTCGGTTTCGGCGCGCGTACGCGCGTTGTCGTAACGCAGGTTTAACGCGTTTTTATAGACGAGTTGCAACCTTTGCATGGCATCGGGAATATCGTCTTCGTCCGTCAGCGTAATTTGTACGTAATCTTCCCTAAACGGGTTGTTTTCGCGCGTAGTGGCGGTCAATTCGGCAAACTTGCCTTTTAACCTGCGCATATCTCGAATCGGAGTCAACGCGACCGTCCTAATTTCCACGTCCTTGCCCTTTTCCAAGAAGGTGAGCACGGTAACGGATTTCTCATCGTCCGCCTCTGCAAACGAGTATTTTAAGGGCGTGCCAGAGTAACGGATTTTCGGATTTCCGCAAGCCTGCGCGCCGTGCAAATGCCCAAGCGCGACGTAATCGAACGCGTCGAAAACGACGGCGTCGACGTTGTCCGTCCCCCCTACCGTTTCTTCCGATTCAGAGCGCGTTGCGCCCGTCACGAACTGGTGCGTAACAAGAACGTTACGTTTATTTACGTCGATTTGCATTTTCTCGACGGCAACGCGGAGCGCGTCCGTGTACGAGTCGATGCTTTCGTCTTCGTAAAATCTGCGTACGTGCGAAGGCTTGACAAACGGCAACATATACACGCAAACTTCCCCAAACTCGTCGGTTAACGTAATCGGCGCAACCGTGCCGTCGTAAACGGGCGAAAGGTGAATACCGCTTGCGGACATAATTTTAGAGCCAAACGCAATCCTTTCTGGGGAATCGTGGTTACCGCTGATGATAAACGCGCGCAAGTTTCTATGTAACAACTCCACCAAAAAAGCGTCGAAAACTTGGACTGCTTCGGCGCTGGGCATACTCTTATCGTATACGTCGCCGGCAATCAAAATGCCGTCCGGTTTTTCGTCGTCGATAACCTTCAAAATTTGTGAAAGAATCGCGGTTTGGTCTTCTATTAGCGAGTGTTCGTGTAAGCGCTTGCCTAAGTGCAGGTCGGATACGTGAATAAATTTCATAGTGTTCCCTTCATTTTTTCGTATACCTTATTATAACACAATTTCGGCAAAAAAGCAATGCCTTGCCCAAATTTTATGTTTGGAAAGATAAAACGACCTACGCTATAACATAATCAAAAACGAATTGCCACAACAAACGTCGCACCAAATGTTTGTTTAAGAATAAAAAAAGAAACAATCCGATATGAAAATCAAACTGTTTCTTTCGTATTTATTCGTTCTTTCAGAAAAACCTATGAAAACCGCCCCTTTGCAGGTCGCTTTTTCCTTACATATAGATTTCTACGTTGATGACGTCTGCCGTAGGCTTGATACAGTAGTCTTTTTGTTCTACGCCGTTGACGACGAACTTCTTGATTCCCTTCGCGCCAGAATTGAAAATCTTGACGTTATAGGTGGAGTTTTGGAACTTTCTCGTAACCGTTGCTTCCTTGATATGGTCGGGAAGACAAGGCTTAATTTCCAAGCAATCGAACTTCGGCTTTACACCGAACATATACTGTTGCAACGCAAGGTTCATCCACGCGGACGTACCCGTTACCCAGCTGACCGCCGCCTCGCCACCGCGCGGAGCGTACAGCGCCCTGATATTCGACGAATAGATGTACGGTTCGGTTATGTATCTTTCCACACCGACCTTCGAAATAACGTTGTCGGGAATCAGCTCGCTGTATACCGTGTACGCGTCGTTGGGTCTGTTCAGCATACAGTACGCGATGATTGCCCACGTGTTTGCGTGGCAAAATACACCGCCGTTTTCACTGATGCCTGGCGTCGCCCACGATACGGGGTTTTCCTTCGTGGGATAGCTGGGATTGAGCGCAGGGTACTGTTTTACCAGCCCGATTTCGCTGTTCAAGTACTTCATAACGTTGTCCATACAAGCGTTACCGCGCTTCTCGTCCGCTACGCCCGAGAGCACCGCCCACGAGTTAGAGTTCAGCCAAATTTGACCGCACGGTTGCGCTTTTTCGCCCAAGCGCACGCCGTCGTCCGTTACCGCGCGCACGTATCTGTCGCCGTCGTACATTTTTTCATTGATGATGTTCTTTTGGTTGTTGAACACTTTTTCGAAATACGAGCCGTCTACCCCCTTCAGCTTGCACAAATCCGCCATCATCCTTGCACCCATAACAAGCTGTTCCGCCACCATGACCGATTCGCCTTTACCTTCTTTGCCGACGGAGTCCAAGCAATCGTTCCAGTCGCTTCCAAGCATCAAGGGAATACCGTCTTTGCCCAAGTGCGCCATGGAATACTCGACTGCGCGCGTCAGGTGTTCAAGTACCGTGCCTTCGCCACCGTCAAAGTAAGGAACGACTTCGTCTAAGAACGTCAAATCGCCCGTTTCCATCGCGTATTCGTACGCCGTATAAATCATCCACAAATGGTTGTCGCTTCTGTCGCTGACCATGGACGGTCTTTTCTCGATATGGTAATAATAATGCGTCGTCTTGCCTTCTCGGAACTGCTCCAGCATAAGTTCCTTGACTCTTGCCTTGGCGCTTTCGGGGTCGTAAACGACGTTGCTAATCGCGTCTTGCGCGCCGTCTCTTACGCCCATCCCCCTGACTGTGCCCGTCGCATAATACGAGATTTCACGGCAAATGTAGTACACGTTGTAAACCTGGTACGGGTTCCAAATATTCGCCATCCTATCCAGCTGAACGTCGCCCGTCTTGACCTGGAAACGGCCCAGCTTTTCGTCCCATTTTTTCTTTAAGTAGGCAAACTCGTTTTCGACAAAATCCGTGTTTTTGAACTTTTCAATGTACGCGCCCACGTCCGCTTTTTTGTCGACCGTGCCCAGCGTGAAATAGAACGCCTGCGTTTTTGCGCCGACGGATACGTCGTAGGAAAAGGCGAAAATACTTTCACCGCCGTAAAGCTCGGTGTTCGGGCACACGCCCTTTTCAATACAAATCGGGTCGTTCAAGCCCCTATACGCCCCGCAAAAGTCCTTTCTTACCGCTGTGTAGGAGCTGGATTTGAGCGTCGACGTAAAGAACACGTACGGCGTTTCGTTGGGGCGCGCCTGCGCGTCGATGAAATAATCGTAAACGAGCGCGTCCTTTTCCTTGTTGTAGGTGATGTTGTTGGAATTTCGCGTGTAGTATTCCCATTGTACTTCGCGCAAATATTCCATATTCGCCATTTCCTTCGCGGTGAAAATTTGCAATTTTCTATCGTCCACGGACGTGATTTCCAGCTTGTAAATCAGCGCGTTTTCCTTTCCAACAAACGCCGTTATCACGGCTTTTACCCCGTCTTTTTCCGCGACGAATTTCGTATATCCCATACCATGTCTGGATTCAAAGAAGTCCAAACTCTCGTGTCTAGGCAAAAAGTTGGGATTCCAAACCTTGCCCGTTTTCAAATCTTTGATGTAGATGAACAAACCGTTTTCGTCCGTCGGCAACAGATAAAACGGGTATCTGCCAATTCTCCAAATTTCAGGGGATTTGTACCAGCTCAGGTTTCCGCCTGCCTGCGAAATCATCGTAAAAAATTCGCCGTTCGTCAAAAAGTTCATCCAAGGCGACGGCATATCGTATCTTTTGAAGATGATTTCTCTGTTTGCATCGTCAAATTCGTAATATTTTTTCTTGTCTTCGCTAAAATCCATACTTTTTCTCCTATTACCCGTTTTTCTTCCCCTGCGACTATATAAACGCCCGATGGAAAACCTTCACAATACTATCATACCACACTTATCGCGTTTTTGTATATAATTTTCTCTTAAAAGCCTGTAATTTTTCACGATTTTTTGCCTTTTTACTTGTCAATACGCGTATTTTTTTATTTTAGGCAACGGTTTTATTCTTGACAGCCGACGCCTTTTATCGTATACTATTCGTATGAAAAAAGAAATTTTGAAACCGCAATATAATTTCGGCGGAGGAGAACGAGGGGTCTCCGTCCTGCAAGTTACGAATATCCATAACAGCGACGTGGCAGGCTTTAACTGGCGGAATATGCCCTATCCCTATTGGCATTGCCACCAGCATTGGGAACTTTTGCTTGTCGTCAAAGGCAAAATTCAGCATACGGTCAACGACGTCACGCAAGTGGCAACCAAGGGCTATGCCTGCCTGCTTCGACCCAGCGATTATCACTCCTTTACCTTTGCAAACAAACAGAGTGAAACGCTCTCCTTTGGGTTCTCCAACGACGTCGCGGACAAGCTGTTCGCTTTGTATCCCATAGAAGAAAAATTGCTACGTTCCACCCTTCCGTTATCCTTTTCATTACACGATGACACGCTGGAAGCCGTATATTCGAAAGCGTTATCCGCACAGTTTTATTCGAAGAACGATTACGAAAAATATACCGTTTTGATTGTCAATCGACTGTTGCTTGCATACAACGAACAACAGCTGAATACGACGGAAGCGTATCCGCAATGGCTGAACTCCTTTTTATCGCTAGTGAAAAACCCGAAATATTTGCGTTTGCCCGTTGTGGAACTCGCAAAATTCACTCCCTATTCCTATTCGCATTTTTCTATGCTTTTCAAAGCGCATACGGGGAAAACCGTCATTGCCTATTTGAACGAGCTGAAACTGATGCGCGCAAAAGAACTTTTGCGTAACACCAATTATACCGTCGGCGAAATCGCCTTGGATTTGAATTATGAAAGCATTTCTTCTCTGAACCATAATTTCAAACGTTTTACGGGACTGACCCCTTCCGAATTTAGAAAATCGTCGTCGGATTTTTAAGGAAAGCGCCACCCCACAAGCGGGGGGGGTTTCCCTTGTAT
>JAZRDK010000003.1:0-3281 GCA_045660225.1 Candidatus Scatosoma sp. | reverse complement strand
ATGTTTTACAATACAAAAAGGAAAAGACTAACGAAATTTTCGTTAGTCTTTTATCTTGTCTAAAAAATCCCTAAGAGTGACGCCCTTTTTCCGGTTGGTTTTTTGATTGTTCGTTTCGATTATTGAATATCCAAAAGGTCTTGATATCTATCCTGGAAACGCGTTACGCAACTGTCGTTATTGTACTGCGTAAGTACGTTGTTTTGTACTTCCGTCGAGTAGTTGGACGATGCCGACGCCTTCAACGAGTTGTAGAACAAGTTAGAGAACGTACCCTTCGTATCTTTTTCAGCATGGTTGTATCCGCCGTATACGTCGCCTTCGCCGTAAACGAAGGATGCAAATACGATGTGCCAGCCGTAGTCCGTTGCGCAAACCGCGTACGAACCTACGCCGTCTTTTACAACTTTTTGCGCCGTGTATTCGAATTCCTTAACGAAGTTCGTGCCGTAAGGCGATACGGAATAGCCCATATACGTATTCAAGCAACCCGTATCCGTGCTGTACGCGAACATCAATTCGTTAACCGCCGCAACCGCCTTATAAAGGTCGCTATTCGGATTGAAGTAATCCTTCGCCGTCGCTTCAAGCGCCACTTTACCTTCGTAGTAGGTAAACTTGCTGTAATCTACCTTACCGTCCGTCGTGTACACGGTGTCTTGGCTTGCGCTTTCGTAAGCGTCCACTTTCGCGCCCGTCGCCTTACCTGCGCCTACGTTCTTGTTAAGCTGAGATTCGAAAATGGTGATAAATTCGTCAATAGACACGCTGTTCGATTTTACGGAAATTTCTTCGCCCGTCGTATCTACCGTACCGTTGAACGCATAGTTGCCTGCGTATTGCGTAAGCTTTTCATACTGCGTCGATTCGGTAAGCTGGTTTTCGAAGAAGTAAACGGGAGCGCCCGCTTCGTAGTCCGCATCCAAAACGTTGGAATAATTTGCATGTTCGTGGTCGGAAATCCAAGAATCACGAAGGTCTTTACCCTTTACTTCGGAAAGGATTTGTTTACGGATATTGTACAGCTCGTCCTGAGAGTTTTCCGCGTTGTTCTTCGCGGTGCTGTATTTCACTTCTTGGCTGGTAGAGAACGGGAGCAAGATGTTGTAAACGAAACCGAAGTTCTGCATACCATAGAGAAGGTAAGAGTCCGCGCCTACGCTATCGAGAGCGGTGTTGAAATCCGTGGGCGACGTTGCGTATGCTTGCGTTTGGTCGGCAAGAAGCGACGCGTATTTCTCGGAAACGTATTTACCGTCTTGTTCGTCAATCTTCGCCGTGATTTCCGCCGTCAAATCGTCGAAATATTTGTTAATCAACGCCTGACCGAGAACGGACGACATTTCTACGTAGTAATAGCTAAGGTGCGTCAAATCCGCCGTATCTTCAACCTTACCCGAAGATTGAACGAGTGCGTAGCTTTGCAAGTTTGCAAGGAAACTGTTGTACGCTTTTTGACGGGTTACGCGCGTCGAACCTTCTACCTTTTCGTATTCGCCACAATTATCAAGCGTGTTGCGACCCGTGTAGATTTCGTAGTTGGTCGTATAGTAGTCTTCCTTCGCCGTGTTAACGCCCGTAGGAAGGGTGCGTGCTTCGGCGTGGTCGTGTTCTTCCGATTCCGCATTGATGTAATTCTTTTCCATCGTGTCAAGCGAATCGTTTACCGATTTTTTAAGTTGATATACCGCGCGTTCGTAATCTTCCAAGGGGTTGTACGTTTCCGTCTTTTCCGACTTACCGCCGTCCGTCAAGAAATATTTGAAAGTGAGAACTTCGGGATATTCCTTCAAAAGTTCTTTTTCCTTTTCCGTTATTGCGCTGGATGCAAGTTCCGCTTCGATGTACTTCTTGCAATTTTCCGCGCTGATGCCGTCCGCCTTACCTTTCGTAAGATAGTACGCCAAAGCGTATTGAAGAATAATTTCGCGGTTGACCAAACCGTCAAGCATCATATTGAAGGTGTCCGCATAGCTATAGCCGTAGTTTTCTACGTATTGATAACCGTTGCTAAGGAAATAAGTCACAAGCTCGCGTTTGGAAATGTCCGTGGAAAGATTGCCGACAAGCGCGTTTAATTCCGTCGAAGCGGAAGCCAACTCGCCAGTCAAACTTTCGGAAATGTCAACGGTTGCCACCGTTTGTTTCATATCCTTTTCGTTGTCCGTAACGACGAATTGACAGCCGGTTGCACCGATTGCCATCGTTACGCCTAACAACATTGCCACAGTCTTTTTCATCTTGTTCATTTTGTTCATAAAATCGCTCCGATTTTTTATCCTGCTTTTCAACGTTTGCAAAAGGGCATAATATACCCTTTTTATATATCGTCAAGTTTAATTATAACCTATTTTTTTCGAAAAAGCAATCGTTTCCACTTACAAACTTGCGAAAGTTAAGGAAAATTTTAAAAATTTTGTCATTTCCGCCATCAAAACCGTCGAATCTTTATACCCGAAAAACTCAACGACGGGTGCTTCCGACATATTCAAGCGGACGTGGCTTGCGTATTTGTCCATCGCGGACAAAATACGCTTGTCGCCAAGCGCTTCCAAAGACGGAAATTCCAACGCGCCCACGTTTTTTACCACCGAAATTTTACGTACCCCAAATTTTTGCGCGTAGCTTTTCAATACGGCAATCACCAACAGGTTTTCCACCGCGCGTGGCAATTCGCCGTAGGTGTCGCGCAGGGACGTGTACACGCGCTTGTAATCGTCCACCGTCGAAATTTCCGCGATTTGTTTATACGAATCCAGCCTGCCCGCCGAAGATTCGATATACCCTTCGGAAATGTAGGCGTTGACGCGAACGTCCAACTCGGCAACAGACTGCGATTCTCCGGTTAATTCTTCCTTCAAGAGCTTGGAATACAGCTCGTAACCGACCTTGTCCATATGGCCGTGCTGTTCCGCCCCAAGAATATTGCCCGCACCGCGAATTTCCAAATCTCGCATAGCGAGTTTGTATCCAGAACCCAGCTCGGTAAATTCCATAATTGCTTTCAGTCTTGCGCTTGCGCCGTCCGTCATTACCTTCTCGGGTTTGAACGTGAAATAGGCGTGCGCCAACCTTGTGCCCCTACCTACCCTTCCACGGAGTTGGTAAAGTTGAGAAATTCCCAAACGGTCGCTGTCGATGACAATCAGCGTGTTGGCGTTGGGCAAGTCGACGCCGTTTTCAATAATCGTCGTCGTGATGAGAAGATTGGTCTTACCCGCGTAAAAATCGTAAACGGCGTTTTCGAGCGCAGTCTTTTCCATTTGTCCGTGCGCGACGCC
>JAZRDK010000002.1:0-7304 GCA_045660225.1 Candidatus Scatosoma sp. | reverse complement strand
GACCAACTCCTTGGCTCACAGAACGACATGGCTACGATCCGACTTAGCGATTTTACCATGTTTTCCAGCAACAATTCTTGTTCCATCGCGGACACGAGTTCCATCTTCATCGCCGTCGCCGTTTCGTACTTCTCGTCGCCTGCTTCATAGAGCGCAATGACGCTGTCAAGTTGTACGATTTCTTCGTTTCTCGTCGCCGTACGTTCTGAACGATACGTCGTAAAATAGTTCGCCGTCGTCACACCACCGTCCGCAGCCGCCGTCGTACTTGCATTGGCAAACACGAAGTTAAACACCGCCGTAACGGCAAGCAAAAGTACCAAAGAGCTCATCAAAAAAATTTTCTTTTTGTTCGACATAATTTTATCTCCTTTCATCTTTTTTCAAATAAATTTTTACCGCATTTTGTTTCGTGCCGAGCGCGGCTGCCACCGCCTCTCGCACGTCCATTACCACACGCAAATCGTTTGCGCCTTCGCAAACAACCACTACGCTTTCCACCCCGTCGTCCGTTTCACAAACGGCGACGCTTGCCTTGCCAACGCCGTCGATTTCTTCTAAAATCCGCGCCACCTTTTGCTCGTTTTCCGTAAGCGCCGACGTTTGGACGTTTTCCCCTTCGTCGTCTTGGAAAACCACCCAAGACGCAATCAACAAACAAAGCGCAAGGACGCAAACAATTAGAAGGTCTTTAATTCTTCCGTCCGTCCGCTTTTTACGGCTGGATACGCCTATTTTCGCGTTATTCAATCAAAACTTCACTGCAATAATTTTTCGTCAGGTACTCCCACACGCTTTTTACGACCTCCCCGTTTTGTTTCCCGTCCGTTACGACCTGTATTCGGTTGATTTTCACGCTATCAACCGTATATACGCCTTGCACGATTTCGTTTTCAGACGACCAGTTTAAGCAAACTTGCGTCTTTATCCCAAACGTTTTCAACAACTCGTTTTCCAAGGCTTTTTCCGTTTCATTTATCCGCATTTCGCTGTAATACTGTATGTACCTTTCATCCGTTTGTATGACCGATTTTGAAAAATTTTCCCCCAAAAAATCTTCGCCGAAGTCGCCGTTTTGAAAAAATTGCAAAATCGGCGAAACGATGACGAGCACCAACGCAAGCTTTGCCACTCCCTTCACGACGCCCGACGTCTTTCCGTCAGGCAAAATCGCCGTCAAAACCGACGAGAAAATCACCGTACCGATAACCGTAAGCAAATACCCGTTCACAGTAGCGCCTCCGTTGCAAAAATCATTACCATTATCGTCAAAAAATACAAGAACGCGGTAAAAAGTACCCCTGCCGTACAATACTGTAGATTTTCCGCCGTGTCCCCTAAAAAATCTGAGATTTTCCCGTCGCCAAAGGGTTGAGAAATCGCGGAAGTCAAACGTAGCGCTACGTTGACCGCTATCAAAAGCGAAATCGGCTCGAACAACACGGAAACTAAAAGAAAAATCCCCATACTTCCCAGCGAATTTTTGATTAAAACACCGCCTGCCACCGCCAAATCAAAGCCACCGGATAAAAATCCGCCGATAATCGGAATCCCGTTGCCAAGCGCGTATTTCGTCGCCCGTCTTACAACCCCGTCGTAGGTGGCGGACGTTATGCCTTGCAAGGTAAAAAATATGCCGAATACGGACACGGATATGCCAATAACCCATTTGTTTATACTCTTAAAAAACGCCGTAAACCTACCGATTTTTAGCTCGCCGGATAAATTTCCTGCAATCGAGAAGACGATAATCGTAAGCGTAAGCGGAAACACTACGGATTCTATAACGGAAACGATACCCGTGCTAAAGAACGCAACCGCAGGCTTGCACACGGACGCCGTAACCGCCCCACCGCTCACGGACATTAGCGTAAGCATCAAAGGAAACAACACGTCCATTTGCGTTTTCATAGACGAAACGCAACCTATCGCGCAGGTAAAACACTCGGTCATCACTCCAAGCAACGGGATTAGCGCGCCTGCATACGTGATTAGCGAAATCATTTTCGACGAAGATTGCCCCGCCGAATCGCTTTTAAGCATAGAGAGCAAGCCCGATAAAAGTGAAACGGCGGTTATACAAGCAAACGACGGCGCGATTTCTAAGACTTTAGCAAAGAAAATTTCACTGATTCGCCCGCGTATTCCTTCGTAATCAACCCCTTCCGCGCGTATATAATCCAGCAACCTTTCCTTTACACTCTTATCCGAAAAATTGCCCAACGAATCGACGTATTCTTGCAACGCCCCCAAATCCAAATGCTCTAACTGGTCTTTGATATTTTCTTCCAGTTCCGCGTTTTGCGAAGGCGTTTCAGCAAGGACTACTACGGGTTCTTTTACAACGAAAGTTGAGCAGAAAAGCAAAACGACGATAACGCATAAACTTATAAAAAGTAAAAATTTCATACAAGGATTTTTGCGGATGAGCGTTCTTTTCATATCAACTGTAAAAAGCCATTGACCATTGTCAAAAGCGAACTTAAAATAGGCAAAGACAATGCAACGATGGTCAGTTTACCACCTAAAACGATTTTGTCCGCAACCGACGCACAACCAAAATCTTGTACAATACCCGCACCAAATTCCGTCAAATAGCCCACCCCTACGATTTTTAGTAGAAGTCGAATTAAGCCGTTATCTATCCCCGTCGTTTGCATCAGCGTAGTAAACACTAAAAGCGTACCCTTTAACGCGTCTAATAAAAACAACAAAATAACGAGAATTCCTGTAACTGTAACGGCAAACGAGAGTTCGGGCTTTGTGCTTTTAAGCAAAATTGCAGTAATTGATGTTACGAACGCTACGCCGATAATTTTCAGCATTTCACTCATTTTGACACCTAACCCAAACCGAAAATTCCGCGAATTTCCGTAAATAAATCGCCAACCATACCAACGACTACCGCCAAAACAATCACCAAACCTACGATACTTACAAGCGTTGCAATATCGTCCCTGTCCGATTTTTTCAAAATTTGACAAAGCACGGTTACGACAAGACCGACCCCCGCTATTTTGAAAAGTATTCCTATATCCATACCCCACCTACACGATTAATATCAAAATAAGTAAACCGCATAAAAATCCAATTTTTATGTATAAATCCCCGTATTTTTTACTCTCTTTTTCCGCGTCTTCCCTGCTTTTTTCAAGGCTTGCATTGATAGACGAAAAGTACTGTTTTTGCGACGCACTGTCCCCTCGTCCAAGCATATGAAAATACTCTTCGACGCGCCTTTTTTCATCTTCCTTCAAAAAGCTAAATCCGCCATCGGTTGCAAAATAAAAGGGAACGCCTTCATCGGCAGAAAGAAAAAAATCGCACAAAACGTCGTTAAATTCGCCGTAAAAGATATGTCCTGCGACAAACTCCTTTATCGGACGCCGAGAATAAGAAATTTCCGATAAAAACCGCTCGTTAAAGGCATACAACTCGTGAAAAAACAGCTTTCTTTTTCTATATTTTTTCGATAAAAGGTATCCGCAAAAGGTCGTAAACGCAACCATGGCTACCCCTAATAAGAATTTTACCATCAATACAGACGTTCTCCCTTTCGATTATAAACACCTACGATTTGCCCCGTTTTTTCCGCGTCCAACAGGACGAACCGCTCGAAAATCTCCAAAAAAGGCGGTTTTATATAGGAAAATTTGGAAAAATGCGCAGAGGCAACCACGGTTATGCCTGCCACCACCGCTTTTTCCAACGCCTTGCAATCCTCCAAAGACAACTCGTCCGTGACGATGATTTGCGGACGCATTGCGCGTATCCCAGCGGAAAACGCCGTCTTTTTGTCCGAAAAACGGATAACGTCTGTAAAATCACCTACGTTTCCCACGGAAATTTCGCCTCTTTCGTCACAAATTAAAAGATTTTTTCGCGTCTTCTCCCCTAAAACCCTGCACAAATCACGTAAAATTGTCGTTTTGCCCTGTCCAGGCGGTGCACACAGTAGCACACTGCGTACTCTATCAGACATACAACAATCGTATATAGCTTGACCGCACCCCACAATTTCGTGCGGAACACGGATGCAAAGCGACGAAAAGGCGCGTATGGCGTGTGGTTGCCCCCGCTCAAAAACATATTCGCCTGCAATACCGATTCTTTCCCCGTGTTTCGCCGTGATAAACCCTTCTTTTAATTGTTCTTCCACGGAATACACCGAATAATTCCCTGCACGATACACGCAATCGTGCACGTCAGCGACGTCGCAGACAACGGCGTTGTTTCTATTTTCTGAAACGCCAAAGTCGGATAAAAAGACGAATTTCCCGTTAAAATTCACGGTTACGGGCTTATTCGCCCGTATTCTTATCTCGTAAACAAGGTTTTGATTGACGTGTTCTAAGGCAGATTTCACGTGTTGCGGTAAAAACTCAAGCATTTGTTATACTATATGCACCAACTTGTCCAAATAGAACGTAAAAAAACGCCTTTCTCCTAAGAGAAAGGCGTTTACAATAACCCCTATTATTTACTGTAATTATACAACAATTCCGCGCTACGCGCCACGAAATCGGACAATTCTTCAGGCGTCAGTTTCTTAAAGGAAAGCATCGCAAGATAATAAATTTGGTTAACAATCGTTTTTTGTTTGTCTTCAGACTGGTTCAACAACCCAGAAACAACGGGATTCGTAAGGTTTAACACAAGATTTGCACTCTTCGTAGGGTCTAACGCGTCCAAACCGTACATACCGTTCATTTCCGACATACGGCGCATAAACTCGTCCACGTTGACGACGGCAGGAATTTTACCACTCTTAAAGCGTTCCGCTTTGATTTGCACGTCTTTATTTACGATGTGTTTTTTGAACAGTTCGATTAAATCCTTTTGCTCGTCTTCGCTAATTGCATCCGCACTCTTTAACGCGCCGTCAATATCCGCGTCAATACGCACGAAACGACACTTTTTCGGGTTTTTATACTCGATAAAACTTACAAAATGCGGGTCAATCAGCGTATCGCAATACACCGCATCCACACCTGCGTCCTTAAACATTTCCACGTATTGCGCTTGCTGTGCTTCGTCGGAAACGTAGTAAATTGCCTGTGGCAATACACCTTTTTTCGCGTCATCGTCAGACACTTCTTCGCCCAGAAGGCTATTCATCGGCGTATATTCGCCTTTCGTGGTCTTGAAAATGAGAATTTCCTTGACTTTTTCATAGAAATCTTCATCTTTCATACACCCAAACTTGATAAACGTCGAAATATCCTTCCAGCAGTTTTCATACTGCTCCCTATCCGTTTTGAACAAAGACGTCAGTTTATCCGCCACTTTCTTCGTGATATGCTTGGAAATCTTTTGCACTTGCCTGTCGTTTTGCAAAAAGCTTCTCGATACGTTCAACGGAATATCGGGACAGTCGATTACGCCATTCAAAAGCATAAGAAATTCAGGAATAACTTCTTTAATGTTGTCGGCGATGAAAACTTGGTTGCAGTAGAGCTTAACCTGCCCTTTTTCCAACTGTACCTGTTGTTTTTTGATTTGCGGGAAATAGAGAATCCCCTTCAAATTAAAGGGATATTCCATATTTAAGTGAATCCAAAACAACGGGTCGCTGTAATCCATAAACGTTTCACGATAGAAGGTTTTGTACTCTTCTTCCGTACAATCTTTCGGGTCTTTCAAATACAACGGCTTCGTTTCGTTAATCGGCTTGTCCGTATCGTCGCCCTTCGGATTCAAATAAACGGGATACGGCATAAACGAGCAGTATTTTCTAAGCAACTCGCGCACGCGGAATTCCTTCAAAAATTCTTCTTCGCCTTCCGCAAGGTGCATGACGATTTTCGTACCGCGCTCCGCCTTTTCCGTTTCGGAAAGTTTATACGTAGCGTTACCATCCGATTCCCAACGCACCGACGGCGCGCCCGTATAGCTTTTCGTGAAAATTTCCACGTTTTCAGACACCATATAGGCGGAATAAAAACCCAAACCAAAGTGGCCGATAATCCCGTCTCCCGACGCGTTTTCGTACTTTTTAAGGAAATCTGACGCCCCAGAAAAAGCAATATTCGTGATGTATTTCTCCACTTCTTCCGCCGTCATACCAAGCCCGTTGTCTTCCACCGTCAAGGTTTTTGCAGTTTCGTCTACGAACACGGAAATCTTATACCCGTTTTCTTCCTTTTGGGCTTCGCCCATTTCGGACAGTTTTTTATGTTTAGTGATTGCATCCACACCGTTTGCAACGATTTCACGAAGGAAGATATCTTTATCCGAATACAGCCATTTCTTGATAATCGGCATCATATTTTCGCTGGAAATTTTGATTTTACCCTGTTTTGCCATCTTTGTATGCTCCTTAAAATTTCTAACGATTATTTATAAACAAAAAAGCCTGCCTTTAATCAAGTAAAAAGCAGACTTTTTATATCAATTAGAAATTTTTAGTAAAACAATCAGGAGTTCTTGCTAAGAAGGTCCGCGATGGATACGCCGCCAACGGAGTCGTCGTGCCATTCCGTAACTTCTTCTTCTACTTTGGGAGCTCTAGGTTTTCTAACCTTTTCTTTTACTTCGCCGTCTTCCGTCTTAGGTGCGCGAGGCTTTCTTTCAACGTTTTCGGGTTTCGGTTCAAGCGCCTTGATGGAAAGCGTCATTTTCTTTTCAGCGCAGTCCAACTTCAAAATCTTCGCGTCGATTTCTTGACCGATGGTCAAAGCCGTCGTGGGATTTTCAAGGAATTCGTGAGAAATCTGGGATACGTGAACAAGACCGTCGATACCCTTTTCAACTTCCACGAACGCACCGAAAGGAACGATTCTTACAACCTTGCCGTGGATAACGTCGCCTTCAGCGTACTTTTCAGCCGCCAAATCCCAAGGCTGTGCTTGAAGTTGCTTGTAACCGATGGAAACTTTCTTAGCTTCTTCGTCGATTTTAAGCACTTTGAATTCGTATTTCTTGCCAATTTCAAGAACGTCGGTAACTGCTTTAACGCCCGTCCAGGACAAATCGGAGATGTGCGCAAGGCAATCGAAACCGTTTACGGACACGAACGCGCCGAAAGCGGTAACTCTTTCAACTTTACCTTCAACCACGTCGTCAACGTGGATATTTGCGAAGAATTCAGCTTCCTTAGCCGCTCTTGCTGCTTCCTTTTCCGCTCTTTCCGCTTCGATGATAACACGCTGAGAAGCAATAATTTCTTTTCTTCTCTCGGTCTTAATCTCGATAACTTTAAGGCGAAGCTTTTTGCCAACGTATTTATCGAGTTCCTTTACGTAGCCCGAACGAATTTCACGAGCGGGAACGAATACCGTATAAGAACCGAGTTCCGAGGTCAA
>JAZRDK010000001.1:0-1716 GCA_045660225.1 Candidatus Scatosoma sp. | reverse complement strand
CATGGCTACGATCCGACTTATATCCCTGCAGACCGTCTTGGCCCTCGTCTTCGTTTGAAGAAGTCCTTGGACGAAGTTTTGGAAGGCTATGATAAAGAGTGGGTTATCCCTGCAGTAGAAAGCAAGGTATTTGGTATCGGTGTAGAAAGCTACACGGTAGGCAGCAACGAGTTCTATCAAAACTATGCGGCAACGCGTGGCATTTGCTGTTTGCTTGATACTGGTCACTATCACCCTACGGAAGTCGTTTCGGACAAGATCCCTGCAATGCTTGCCTTCTATGATAAAGTACAACTTCACGTTTCCCGTCCCGTTAGATGGGATAGCGACCACGTAATCGTTGTCGATGACGAATTGAAGGAACTTTCCAAAGAAATTATCCGCAACGACGCAGACGAAAAGGTTATCGTTGCACTTGACTACTTCGATGCAAGCATCAATCGTCTTTGCGCTTGGGTAACGGGCGTACGTTCTATGCAAAAAGCACTCTTGAATGCAATCCTTCAACCCTATGCGGAAATGAAGAAATTGCAAGACGAAGGCAACTTCACGAAAGTCCTTTATATGCACGAAAGAGTGAAGTATCTTCCCTTCGTAGACGTTTGGAACGAATATCTCTCCCGTCAAGGTCTTTGCGAAGATTGGTGGGAAGAAGTGGAGAAGTTCGAACGCGAAGTCATCGCTAAGAGAGTTTAACGCGTATATGCGGCGCATTTCATCGTTGTAGTCCGTGTCCCTTCGGTTGCGTACAGCTAGTACGCGCCCATCAGGGATACTCCTACGCCTTGAACTGCTTGCATCACCGCATTAAACAAGAGCGCGTATATATGCGTCGCAATACTTCGTTACGTCTCCGTGCATTTTTGTCACGTACGGCTAGTACGCTCCCTGCAATGTACTCGACGTGCCTTGTCTTGCTCGCATCTCCGCATTAAACGGATGCTATAAAATAGAAAAAACAACAACGAAAAATAAAGGAGTAAGCTACAATGAAAATTCTCGTTGTAAACGCAGGTAGCTCCTCGCTCAAATACCAATTGTTCGATATGGACACCAACGAGGTTTTGGCGAAAGGGCTTTGCGAAAGAATCGGCATCGACGGCATTATCACCCATACACGCCCCGGCGCTGAAAATTACAAAGCGGACGTAGATTTTCCTAACCACAAGGCGGCAATCGAATGTGTGCTTGCCTTGCTTACGGATAAGGAAAAGGGCGTTATCGCAAGCGTTGAGGAAATCTCCGCAGTAGGGCATAGATTTGCGCACGGCGGCGAAAAGCTGAAGAAATCGGCTATCCTTGGCGATCAAGAGCTTGAATACTTAGAAAGTATCGTAGGGCTCAACCCCTTGCATGGTCCTCCCGCAATCAGCGGCTTGAAGGCTTGTAAAGAGGTTATGCCCAGCGTAAACCACGTCGGCGTATTCGACACCTCGTATTATTCGGATATGGAAGATTATGCGTATATCTATCCTATCCCTTACGAATTGTACGAAGAATACAAAATTCGCCGTTACGGTTTCCACGGCACGTCGCATAGATACGTTGCAGGCAAGGCTGCGGAACTTTTAGGCAATAAAAATGCGAAGATTATCACCTGCCACCTTGGCAACGGCTCGTCGATTACGGCGACGGTCAACGGGAAAGCGGTGGATACGTCGATGGGCTTTACGCCGCAAGACGGTGTGCCGATGGGTACGCGTAGCGGTGCGTTAG